>DASQFA010000264.1:0-7072 GCA_035633375.1 Rubrivivax sp. | reverse complement strand
TCGCGGTCCAGCGACTCGGCGCGGAAAAACTCGCCCTGGCTCATCGGCAGGCCGCCAGACAGCTGCGCCAGGTACTCTGCAAAAGCGGCGCGCAACAACAGCGATTCCAGCTCGCCGAAGCGGCCCACCGCCTGCAAGCGCTGCGCCCAGGCCTGCATCTGCTGCAGCGCACACACATAGGCCGCGGCCCAGGCCACGCCGTGGGCGCGCGCCTGTTCGATCTGCAACGCCGCGGTCTCGTCGGCGTCGGCCCGTTGCAGCACGCGGCGCAACGACTGCATCAACTGCCGCAGCAGCGCTTCGGCGGCGCGCAGCGCCTGGCTGCAATCGTGCAGGCCGTTGTCCTGGGTTCTCATCTCGATCTTTCGCTGCTCAGGCCTTCGGCATGCAAGGGCACGCGCCGCCCGGCGGGTCGATGCGGATGAGTTCCGCGCCCCGCTGCACCAGCGCCCGACCGGCACCGTGCCCGGCGTCGAGGGCCGGGAACTCGACGCGGCGCGGGCCGCAAAGCAGGGAAGGGTTCATTCAGCGCCAAATCACCCCGGCATTGTGGACGAGGCTGCCGGCTGCGCCGTACAAGGGGAAAGCACGGCCTTGCCTGCGCCATGGCCTGGGGTACAACCCCGTGACGACGCTTGGCTGGAGAAAAGCCGCATGAAAGTTCCTGTGCCTTGTCCGCGGTGCGCGCACGCGCGAAGCTCTGGCCTGGTCGAAGTACCTGGATGCAGAGCTGAACGACTTCACAGCCGACACCGAGCTGCGCTTCGGTGCGCCGAAACCGCCGCGGGCGGCGGCCACCGGTATCGTCACGCCCAAGGGGGTGGCAATGTTGGGCACGCCGGATGTGTTCAACACGATGTCCAACATTCTCGAGCCTTGAGCGCGCCATGAGCACACCGTCCAAAACGCCGCGTCACCTCTCGATGATCCGCGGCTTCCACCTGGCCGACTTCATCACCCTGGGCAATGCCGCCTGCGGCGTGCTGTCGGTGTTCCTGGCCATGATGTACATGGCCAGCGGCTCGCTCACGCACTTTCTGCTGTCGGCCGCGATGACGCCGCTGGCCTTCGTCTTCGACATCTTCGACGGCAAGGTCGCGCGCTGGCGCCACCAGCATTCGCCGCTGGGCCGCGAACTCGATTCGCTGGCCGACGTCATCTCCTTCGGCGTGGGTCCGGCCGCGCTGGGCTTCGCCGCCGGGCTGCAGGGCGGTTGGGACACGGCCATCCTGTGCTACTTCGTGTGCTGCGGCGTCAGCCGGCTGGCGCGCTTCAACATCACCGCCGAAGATCTTTCGGCCGGCGCGGACAAGGTGGCCTATTTCGAAGGCACGCCCATCCCCACCAGCGTGGCCATCACCGCGGTGCTGGCCTGGGCCGCCTGGCAGGGCGCGCTGGGCCCGCAACTCTGGGGGGGCGCCTGGCAGCTCGGCCCGTGGCTGCTGCACCCGATGAGCCTGCTGTTCGCGCTGTCGGGCACGCTGATGATCAGCAAGACGCTGCGCATCCCCAAACTCTGACGCAGCGGCACGAGAGCAGCACACCGGATGGCCACTCCAGGCGCCAGCTTCATCCAGGCGATCGACTTCGCGCAGGCGCATGAGGTGCCGTGGCCGCGTGACCCGGCGGCCGACCCCGCGCATTGGGGCGTGCACCATGACGACCCGCCGCCGTTCAACCGGCTGCGCGGCCCGGTGCATGCCCGCGGCCCGGTGTCGGGCGTGGTGTGGCGCGATGGTAATTAAGGAGATTGCTGCCTGGGGCGAGCCTGATCGAGCTGACCTGACGTTCAGCGTTGCCAAGACCTACCTGGCGATACTGGCCGGGGTGGCGCAGGCCCAGGGCCTGCTGCCCGATGCACACGAGCCGGTGCTCGAGCGCGTGCCCGGCATCGGCTTCGAATCGGCGCACAACCGCAGCATCACCTGGGCCATGCTGCTGAATCAGACCAGCGAGTGGCAAGGCAGCTGCTTCGGACTGCCCGACACGGTGGACCGCTACCGCAAGGTCAGCTTCGACCCGAACCCGCCCAGCGGCCGCAAGGGCGATGCGCGGCCTGTGCAATCGCCGGGCAGCTACTGGGAATACAACGACGTGCGCATCAACCAGTTGTCGCTGGCGCTGCTGCATCTGTTCGACGCGCCGCTGCCCGAGGTGTGGCGCGACAGCGTGATGCGCCCCATCGGCGCCAGCGAAAACTGGTCGTGGCTCGGCTACGACGACGCCTGGGTGGAGCTGCCGGCCCGCGGCGTGCGGCCGGCACGGCGCGTGCCGTCGGTGCCCGGCGGCACGCACTGGGGCGGCGGCGTGTCGATCAGCGCGCGCGACCAGGCGCGCATCGGCCGATTGCTGCTGGACGGCGGGCGCTGCGGCGGGCTGCAGGTCATCCCGGCCGCCTGGGTGGAGAGCCTGTTCGAGCCCTGCCCAATCGCGCCGTTCTACGGTGGGCTGCTCTGGCTGAACCGCGACGGACGCAGCTTTCCCGGGGCATCCAAACGCAGCGCGTTCATGGTGGGTGCCGGCGGGCACCTGACCTGGATCGAGCCGGTGCACGATGCAGTGGTGGTGGCGCGCTGGCTGGACCCGGAGTTCACCTCGGGGTTCACCGGGCGCATGGCGGCTGCGCTACGCGGCGACGTATATGCTCCAGGCGCATGACGCGCAGGACGCCCTGAGCCCGCCATTCAGACCACCCCGGCGCCGCAGCCGTTTCCTGACTCGACGACCGACCGCATGGCCACCAAGACCGAAATCGCCGACTTCCTGTTGACCGAATTCCCGCAGACCAAGGGCACCGTCGAAGCGGTCGGCGGCATGGCCGCCACGGTGCGGCACCAGGTGGGCATCGACGAGCTGCGCCCGGGCGGCACGGTCTCGGGCCCGGTGATGATGGCCGTAGCCGATCTGGCGCTGTATGTCGCCATCCTCGGCGAGATCGGCATCGTCCCGCTCGCGGTGACCGCCAGCCTGAGCATCAACTTCCTGCGCAAGCCCGCGGCCGACCGCGACATCATCGGCGTGTGCAAACTGATGAAGGTCGGCCGCTCGTTGGCCGTGGGCGAGGTGGCGCTGTACTCGGAAGGCACCGAAGCACCCGTGGCGCACGTCGTGGGCACCTACTCGATGCCCCGCGACCGGCCACGCTGAAGGCGGCGCCGCCGCGGCGCTGTCCCGCCAAGCGCGTGCAGGCGATCAGCGCTGGCATCCAGGCTTCGCTGCCGCCGCCTGGGTTGAGGCGCATACTCGCGCATGGCCCTTGCACACGCTCAAGCCGGTGACTCGATCGACGTCACGCCCTTCGGCCGCCGGTTGGCGGGCGAAAAGACCGCCGCGTTGTTCAAGAGTGAGCAGCTCGAAGTCATCCGCCTGGTGCTGCGGGCCGGCAAGTCCTTGCCACCGCACAAGGTGCCTGGCGAAATCACCATCCAGTGCATCGAAGGGCGCATCGATGTCGGCGCCGCAGGCCGCAGCCATGTGCTGGGTGCCGGGCAGCTGCTGTTTCTGCAAGGCGACGTGATGCACGGCGTGAACGCGCTCGAAGACGCCTCGGCGCTGGTGACGATCGTGCTGCAGCGATAGGCCTGCACCCGGCATGGGTCACCGCCGGCAAAGGTCGGCGCCCGATGTGCCAGTGCCGGGCTTACTTCTTCGCCGGCTTGGGTGTGTGTTCCACGGTGATGGCCACGGCCTCGGTGTACACCGCCTCGACCTGGTCGCCCACCTTCACCAACTTCAGCTGCGCCGGGTCGGGCACATGCAGGTCGACGCTGTTGCCCTTGGGACCGCGCAGCGTGACAAACTTTTCCTTGGTGTTGACGGCAGTGACGTTGGCCATGATCACCACCTGCTTGCCGACTGCGCCGCCGGCCACGGCGCCGGCCGGTGCCGGGGCGGAGGCGGCCTGCGAGCTGCTCGAGCGGATGCCGCTGCCGGCAGGCTTGAGTTCGAGCGTCAGCGCACGCGCGTACTCCGCGGTGACGGTGTCGCCGACCCTGATCTGGTCGAACTTCTTCGCCTCGGGTGGCACGATGACGTCGACGACCTGGCCTTTGGCGCCCTTGAGCGTGAGCGTGCGCGTGCCGGTGTCGATGGCCACCACCGTGGCGGTGACCTTGACCACGCCGGCCATCGCCGCCTTGCCCGGGGCACTGGCGGCCAGCACCATGCCCTCGGCTGCCTTGGGCTGCCCGAAGGCGGTCGGGCTGAATGCGGCCGCAAGGGCCAGGGTCAGGATGGAAGCAGTTTTCATGCGGGTCTCTCGTCGAAGGGGTTGATCTGGGACGGCAAGCGCCGTCGGCGGGCCCGTATTGGAACACGATCGGCAGGGCCGCTTCCGGCGCCGCAGGGCGGCATCGCTGCACACGCGCCGGCGCGCGCAAAGGACGGGGCGCGCGGTCTTCGGTCCCACAATGCATAAAGTCCAGACGCGCGCCGACGCGGGTGTGAATGGCAGCGCCACGCGCCGGCGCGCGACACAGGAGGCGGCATGACGCTCTACCGCGACTTCAGCACCCAGGCGCAGATCGACGCGCAGTACAACGCGGCGGCCGCCTTGCCCGACGCGGCCCGCTACATGCAGCATTACATCGAGCGAAGCCGCGTCGCGCGCGAGACCCTGCCGTGTGTGCTGGATGTGCCCTTCGGGCCGACGCTGGACGAGACGCTGGACATATTCCCGGCGGCGCAAGCCCGCGCACCGGTGTTCGTTTTCATCCATGGGGGTTACTGGCGTGCCTTGTCCTCCAAGGAGTTCAGCTGCGTGGCGCTGGGGTTGCAGCCGCTGGGCATCAGCAGCGTGGTCATCAACTACTCGCTGTGCCCCAAGGTGGGCCTTGACGAGATCACGCGCCAGGCTCGCGCCGCCGTGGCCTGGGTGCTGCGGCATATCGCCGCGCACGGTGGCGACCCGGCGTGCGTGGCAGTGGGCGGGCATTCGGCCGGCGCGCATCTGGCCGCGATGTGCCTGCAGACGGCCTGGGCCGCCGAGTACGGGCTGGCGCACGATCCGCTGGCCGCGGCCGTGCTGGTCAGCGGCCTGTACGACCTGCGGCCGCTGCGCTACAGCTACCTGCAGCCGCAGATCCAGCTCGACGACGGCGTGATCCGGCGCTGCTCACCGCTGTTCGGTGTGCGCGCCTGCCAGACGCCGACGCTGCTCACCTGGGGTGCGGACGAGAGCAGTGAATTCGCGCGCCAGTCGAGCGCCTTCCATGAGGCCGCGCAGGCCGCGGGCCACCGCACCGAGTTGGTGGCGCAACCGGGCGCGAACCACTTCAGCGCGATCCACGGCTTCGAGGACCCGGCCAGTGCGCTGTGCGCCTGGCTGGCCAGCGCATTGGGCGCGGCGCGCTCTACGGCTTGAGCGCGCCAACCGCCGCGCCGCTGCGGTCGGCCAGGCGAAAACGGCCATCCTCGTCGAGCGTCACCCGTGCGTCGGCGAGCAGTTCGTCCAGGTGCAGGCCGATCGAGCGGCGCTCGGCGCAGTCGACCCACAGGTCGTCGGTCTGCGGCGGGTAGAGCAGGCGCTGGCGCACCAGCTCGTCCAGGTTGCGCGGCCCGTCAGCCAGCATCTGCAGCAGCCGCGCCTCGCGCTCTTCGATGCGCGCGGCAAAGGCGCCCAGCGCGTCGAGGAAGGCGGCACGTTCGCCGACCACGCCGCGGTGGTGCGAGGTGATCCAGGTCGACGCCGGCAGCAGCGCCAGCCGCGCCAGCGTGCGCCGGAAGTCGGCCAGGCTGGAGGTGGCATCGCCGTAGTACGGGCCGAAACCCGACAGGTCGATGTCGCCGATGAAGGCAATGCCGTGCGGCTCGACCAGCAGCACGCAGTGGCCGGCGGTGTGGCCCGGCATGTGAACCGCACGCACGCGCACACCGCCCAGCTCCCACACCGCGCCGTCGGCATAGCCAGTGGCGTCGGGCCGCGGCGTGTAGTGGAAGTCGACTTCGATCTTGCGGCGCAGGGCGTCGAGCACCGGCTGCGGGTAACCGTAGTGGCGGCTCAACCCTGGCCAGCTGCGCGCGGCATCGAGGTCGGCCTCGTGCACCTGCACCTTGGCCTTCGGCAGCCGGTGCAGCCCTGCCATGTGATCCTCGTGCACATGACCCAGGATCACCAGATCGGCGGCGTCCAGCGCCGGGCCGATGTGGTTGGCGACCTGCGGTGTGTCGAAAATGACCAGCGTGTCGCTGCCGCGCACGACGACCTGGTTGCCGTCGGGATACTTGCCGGACTTCTCGCCGAAGTAGACCGTGACCGGGCCGAGTGCCAGCGACGGGGTGGCAGAGGCAGTCAATTCAGCTCTTCCTGGTTGCGAAGTTCTGTGCACGGCCGATCAGTCCACGGCCCGTCAGTCGACCGCCCATCAGGCAGCAGCGCCAGGCCGCCGTGGCATAGCCGGCTTGGCCGGGCCGCTGGCGGCGCCCGCTCGAAGGGGGCGCCGAAGGCGCTGCGCGCTTGGGTCACGTGCTGTACCAGGCGACTCCGGCCGGATCGATCGTGAACTGCAGCTCGCCGCGATGCACCAGGTGGTTCAGGCAGGCCAGGCTTTCGCCAGTGGCCAGGCTGAGCAGGCCGGTGTCGTCCTGGCCGATGGCGCGGCCGAAGAGGGCGCCGAAGACATCGACGACACGTTTCGGTTGGCTCAACGATTTGCTCAAGCGCGCCATCGCACGCCGCTGCGACGCCGCCAAGTAGTCCAGCCGCGCATGCAGGCCGCGGAAGCACTCGTTGTGCGACGGCAGCACGAGCACGTCGTCGGGCACTTCGCGCTTGAGCTTGTCGAGCGAGGCGAGCCAGTCGCGCATCGGGTCCTCGTCGGGCTCGGTCGGGTGCACCGACACGTTGGACGAGATGCGCGGCAGCACCTGGTCGCCGCTGATCAGCAGCTTCAGCTCGGGGCAGAACAGGCAGGCATGCTCCGGCGAATGGCCCGTGCCGACGATGACGCGCCAGTCGTGCGCGCCGATGCGCAGCACCTCGCCGTCGCTGATGCGCCGGTAGCTGTCGGGCAGGGCGTGGATGCGCTTGCCGAAGTTGCCGAAGCGCGCGCGGTAGTTCTCGATCGCGGCATCG
>DASQFA010000263.1:0-1729 GCA_035633375.1 Rubrivivax sp. | reverse complement strand
CACGTGGCGCGGGATGTCCTGCGACCACAGCATCTTGAAATGCGGCTCGGCCATCTTGTTGCGCGCCGGCAGGTTGAGCCAGATCTGGAACAGCTCCAGCGGGTTGGGCGCGCCGGCGTCGAGCAGCGGGAACATTTCTGCATGCACGATGCCGCGGCCGGCGGTGAGCCACTGCACGTCACCACCGCCGAAGCGCGCCGCAGCGCCGAGGGAATCGCTGTGGTCGATCAAGCCGCGGCGCACGATGGTCACGGTCTCGAAGCCGCGATGCGGGTGCGCCGGGAAGCCGGGCACCTTCAGCCCGTGGTACATGCGCCAGCCGTCCTTGCCGGCAAAGTCCTGGCCCAGGTTGCGCCCGTCCAGCGGCGCGTCGGGGCCGAACTGCGCATTGCCGCGCGGGTAGGCATCATCGTGGTACACGCAGAACAGGAACGGGTCGATCGTCTGCCACGGAAAGCCGAGCGCTTCGATCTGCAAGGGGGTGGGCATGGTGGCGGGCCAGGAAGCTGAACGAGTCCCTATCTTGGCACCCTTGCGCCTGTTCATCGCGCTGTGGCCGACACCGGCCACGCGCGCCGCGGTGGTCGCGGCGCAGGAAGCGCTGCGCTGGCCGGTAGCTGCCCGGCGGGTGGCGGCATCGGACCTGCACCTGACGCTGGCGTTCATCGGCGCGGTGCCGCAGGAGCAGCTGGGCCCGGTCACCCAGGCCGCCGACATGGCGAGCGCCAGGGTCGAGTTGCGGCTGGACCGGCTCGAAGTCTGGAAGGGCGCCACCGTGGTGCTGCGGCCGTCGACCGTGCCGGACGGCTTGGCCGATCTGAAGCGCCGGCTGGTGCAATCGCTGCAAGCCGCTGGCCTGCCCTTCGACGCGCGCCCGTTTGCACCGCATGTGACGCTGGCCCGCAAGGCCAGCGGCATCACCGAAACGGCAGTGCCCCCGGTGCGGTGGCGATCAACGGGGCATGTGCTGGCGCTGTCGGCCGGCGGGCGCTACAGCGTCATCGCCCGCTTTGCCTGACGGACTGGACCAACGACCGTGGCGGGCTACATCCAGAGCCAGATCTTTCGCAGCCAGGCGGGCATGCGGTCGGGCTTGGGGCAATAGAGCTGGCGGTACGGCGAATGCATGGATAGTGCCTCCTGTGGCCGGCAACTGTATCTACATCCAGTGACTGTATGCAAGCACATATCGATGGCGAATCAGACTCAGGCTTGCCAGACGCCGTAACCCGCTTCGCGCAGGCCGATGGCCAGTTCCACCTCCATCTCGCGGGCGGCCTCGTACGGCATCGGGTTGTAGACCTCGTACAGCGCCGGCAGCAGGCGCAGGCCGTATTCGAAGACGAAGCGGTTCGCCTGGATGCCCGCCTTGTGCTTGTCGAAGCGCAGGTCGGGGTCGAGTCCGGTCATGCCCACATAGACGAAGGGCTTGCCCAGTTGGTAGTCGGGGTTGGCTGCGCGGAAGCGGGCCTCGTTCCACACCGGGTCTGCCAGCTCGACGACGTAAACGCAGTGGTGATGAGGGCGCGGCATCCTTGCCGGCCGCTTGTTGGCTCTTGATCCCATCAGGTGCGATGCCTTGGCGATAGTCGCGTGCCGGAACTATGGCGCGGCGGCAGGCCAGTGGCAACGACTCCCGCGCGCCGCGTTCCAGGTTGTCGGCGCTTTCGCGCCCGTGCGTCCCACCTGGCGCCCCACAGCACCCACGGTGGCGGCAATTCCGTAGCAT
>DASQFA010000262.1:0-2845 GCA_035633375.1 Rubrivivax sp. | reverse complement strand
TCGGCGAGCGTGCCTGCAGCAGCACGCAGTCGGCCGCGTGCCCGACTTTGATGCCATAGCCGTCCAGGCCGAGCACGCGCGCGTTGTTCAGCGTCACCGCATCGAAGCACTGCCGCATGCCGTGCAGCGAGGTCATCTGCGCCACGTGCAGGCCCATCTGCGCCACCTCGAGCATGTCGGCCGAGCCCATCGGGTACCACGGGTCCATGACGCAGTCGTGGCCGAAGCCGACATTGACGCCGCCCGCCAGCAGCTCGGGCACACGCGTCATGCCGCGTCGCTTCGGGTAGCTGTCGTGGCGGCCCTGCAGCGTGATGTTGATCAGCGGGTTGGCCACCGCGTGGAGGCCGGCCTCGGCCATCAGCGGAATCAGCTTGGAGACGTAGTAGTTGTCCATCGAGTGCATCGAGGTCAGGTGCGAGCCGGTGACGCGCCCTTGCAACCCCAGCCGCTGCGTGTGCAAAGCCAGTGTTTCCACATGGCGCGATAACGGGTCGTCGCTCTCGTCGCAGTGCATGTCCACGCGCAGGCCGCGCTCGGCCGCCAGTTCGCACAGCAGGCGCACGCTTTCGGTGCCGTCGGCCATGCTGCGCTCGAAGTGCGGAATGCCGCCGACGACATCCACGCCCAGATCGAGTGCGCGTTTCAGGTTGGCCAGCGCATTCGGCGCGCGCAGCAGCCCGTCCTGTGGGAAGGCGACGAGCTGCAGGTCCAGGTAGGGCTTGACGCGTTCGCGCACGTGCAGCAGCGCCTGCACCGCCAGCAGCCGCTCGTCGCACACATCCACGTGTGAGCGGATCGCCAGCAGCCCCTTGGCTACCGCCCAGTCGCAGTAGCGCAGCGCGCGCTCGACCAGCGCGTCCTGCGTCAGCTGGGGCTTGAGTTCGCCCCACAGCGCGATGCCTTCGAGCAGCGTGCCCGAGGTGTTCAGCCGCGGCAGCCCCAGGCTGAGCGTCGCATCCAGGTGGAAATGCGCATCGACGAAGGGCGGGCTGAGCAGCCAGCCCTCGGCGTCGAGCAACTTGGCGCCTTCGGGTGTGGGCAGGTCGGGGCCGATGGCGACGAAGCGGCCGTTCTCGATCAGCAGGCGCTGGTCGCGGCGGCCGTCGGGCAGGGTGGCATGGATGATCAGCAGCATCGCAGTCCTTGGCAGTGTCGGTTTTCCATGACGCGCAAGCGCCATCCGCGGCACCTGAACCGGACGCATCGAGCGACCGTCGCGGGCCGGGCTCTGCCGGTCCGCTGACGGTGCCCCCTTGAGGGGGCGCGCGAAGCGCGTAGGGGGTGGGCCACGTCAGCGCTCGCCCTTGCGATAGGGCTTCATCAGCGCCTGCGGATAGGCCGCACGACGTGCCATCAGCACCAGCGCGACGATGCTCAGCAGGTAGGGCAGCATCAGATACACCTGGTACGGCACCGACACGCCGAACAGCCCGCTGCCCGACTGCTGCAGACGCAACTGCAGCGCATCGAACAGCGCAAAGAGCAGCGCACCCAGCAGCGCCTTGCCCGGCCGCCACGACGCAAACACGACCAGCGCCACGCAGATCCAGCCGCGGCCGTTGACCATGTTGAAGTAGAAGGCGTTGAAGGCCGCCAGCGTGAGGAAACAGCCGGCCACGCCCATCAGCGCTGAGCCCGCCACCACCGCGCCGATGCGCGTGGCCGCCACGCTGATGCCCTGGCCCTCGGCGGCGGCCGGGTTCTCGCCGACCATGCGCAGCGCCAGCCCCACCGGCGTGCGGTAGAGCATGTAGCCGATCAGCGGCACCAGCCCCAGTGCCAGCAGCGTCAACGGCGTCTGCGCGTTCAACACCGGGATCGGCAGCCCGCTCATCTCGGCAAAGGGCGTGATCGTCGGCGGGCTGTCCACCTTGGGAAAACTCACGCGGTAGCTGTAGCTCGCCAGGCTGGTGGCAAACAGCGTCAGGCCCAGGCCCGAGACATGCTGCGACAGCGACAGCGTGACGGTAAGAATGCCGTGCAGCAGGCCGAGCAGTGCGCCCACTCCCGCCGCCACGCACACCCCCGTCCACAGACCCAGGCCGTGGTACACCGCAAGCCAGCCGGTGAAGGCGCCCGCCACCATGATGCCTTCGATGCCCAGGTTGAGCACCCCGGCGCGCTCGCACAGCAGCACGCCCAGCGTGCCCAGGATCAGCGGCGTGGCGATGCGCAGCACGGCCACCCAGAAGGGCACGCTGAGCAGCAGATCGAAGGTCTCAGCCAGCATGCGCCCGGCTCCGCTCGAAGACGATGCGGTATTGCGCCGCCATCGTCGCCACCAGCATCGACAGCAGCGACACCGAGACGATGACGTCGGCGATGTAGGTGGGCACGTTGACCGCGCGGCTCATGCTGTCGGCGCCGACCAGGATGCCGGCGACGAACACCGCCGCCGCCACCACGCCCAGCGGGTTGAGTGCCGCGAGCATGGCGATGACGATGCCGGTGTAGCCGTAGCCCGGCGACATGTCGAGCGTGACATAGGTGGTGCGCCCGGCCACCTCGATGGCCCCCGCCAGGCCGGCCAGCGCGCCCGACAGCAGCGCCACCTTCACCGTGACGGAAGGCACCGGCATGCCCGCGAAGGCCGCCGCGCGCGCGTTCGCGCCGACCGCACGGATCTCGAAACCGAGGGTGCTGAACTTCATCAGCGCCCACAGCGCGGCGGCCAGCGCCAAGGCCCAGAGCAGCCCGCTGTGCACGCGGGTGCGCGCTATCAGCTTGTCGAGATGCAAGGCATCCTGCAGCACCACGCTTTGCGGCCAGCCCATCGCTCCTGCGTCCTTCATCGGCCCGTCGAGCATCATCGACACGAACAGCAGCACGATGAAGTTCAGCA
>DASQFA010000261.1:0-5561 GCA_035633375.1 Rubrivivax sp. | reverse complement strand
TTGCTCGGTGATTTCGCCGCGTTGCCGGCCTGGGAACTGGGCGCGGTGGCCATCCGCGCCGCAGTGCAGCGTGCCGGCGTGCCGCTGGATGCCATCGACGAGGTATTGATGGGCAACTGCCTGATGGCCGGCCAGGGCCAGGCACCGGCGCGCCAGGCGCTGCTTGCGGCCGGTTTGCCGCACTCGGCCGGCGCCGTCACGCTGAGCAAGATGTGCGGTTCGGGCATGCGCGCCATGATGTTCGCGCACGACATGCTGGCCGCGGGCAGTGCCGGCGTGGTGGTGGCCGGTGGCATGGAGAGCATGACGAATGCGCCGCACCTGATGTTCGCGCGCAAGGGCGTGCGTTACGGCGCCGCGCAGCTGTTCGACCACATGGCCATGGACGGCCTGGAAGACGCCTACGAGCGCGGCAAGGCGATGGGCGTGTTTGCCGAGCAGTGCGTCGACAAGTACCGCTTCACGCGCGAGGCGCAGGACCAGTTCGCCATCGCCTCCACGCGGCGCGCCAAGGCCGCGAACGAGGACGGCAGCTTCGACTGGGAGATGGCGCCGGTCAGCCTGGCGGCCAAGGCGGGCGATACGGTGATCAAGTACGACGAGCAGCCGTTCAAGGCCAAGCTCGACAAGATTCCTTCGCTCAGGCCGGCCTTCAAGAAGGACGGCACCATCACCGCGGCCAATGCCTCCAGCATCTCCGACGGCGCCGCGGCGCTGCTGCTGATGCGCGAATCGTCGGCGGCGAAGATGGGCCTGAGCCCGCTGGCGCGCATCGTCTCCAGCGCCGTGTTTGCGCAGGCGCCCGAGTGGTTCGCCACCGCACCAGCCGGCGCCATCCGCAGGGCCCTGCAACGCGCCGGCTGGGACGCGCAGCAGGTGCAGCTTTGGGAGGTGAACGAGGCCTTTGCCGCGGTGACACTGGCGGCAATGAGCGACTTCAATCTGCCGCACGACATCGTCAACGTGCACGGCGGCGCCTGCGCGCTGGGGCATCCGATCGGTGCGTCGGGCGCACGCATCGTGGTCACGCTGCTCGGCGCGCTGAAGAAGCGGGGCCTGAAGCGCGGTGTCGCCGCCTTGTGCATCGGCGGCGGTGAAGCCACGGCGCTGGCCGTGGAGATGTTCTGAGGCGGCGCTTGCGTGGCGACACCGGATGCGGCGCTGTGGCATCGGCTGCCGCTGTTCATGGCGGCGGTGCTGGTGCGGGTCTTCTCCCCGCGGGCTGCGCGCCTGGCCGGCTCGCACCTGGAGCCCATGGCTGAATCCGAAACCAAGCAAAGACTAAGGCCGCCATGCTGCTGAGCGAAGACCACCGTGCCGTGCAGGATGCCGTGCGCGCCTATGTGCGCGACCGCATCGTGCCAAAGGCCGCCGAGTGGGACAAGACGCACCAGTTCCCGGCGGCCGAATTGCGCGGCCTGGCCGAACTGGGCTGTTATGGCGTGGCCGTGCCCACCGAATGGGACGGTGCCGGGCTGGACTACCTGGCGCTGGCCATCATCCTGGAGGAGATCGCCGCCGGTGACGGCGCCACCAGCACCGTGGTCAGCGTCAACAACTGCCCGGTGTGCTCGATCCTGATGGCCTTTGGCAACGCCGAGCAGAAACAGCGCTTCCTCAAGCCGCTGGCGCGCGGCGACGCGCTCGGCGCCTTCTGCCTGACCGAGCCGCATGTCGGCTCCGAAGCCGGTGGCTTGAAGACGACGGCCACGCAGGCTGGCGACGATTACGTGCTCAACGGCGTCAAGCAGTTCATCACCAGCGGCAAGAACGGCAATCTCGCCATCGTCATGGCCGTCACCGACAAGTCGGCGGGCAAGAAGGGCATCAGCGCCTTCATCGTGCCCACCGATGCGCCCGGCTATGTGGTGGCGCGCATCGAGGACAAGATGGGCCAGCATGCCAGCGACACCGCGCAGATCGTGTTCGAACAGTGCCGCGTGCCGGCCGCGAACCTGCTGGCCGAAGAAGGCCAGGGCCTGAAGGTGGCGCTGTCGGGCCTGGAAGGCGGGCGCATCGGCATCGCCGCGCAAAGCGTGGGCATGGCGCGTGCCGCCTTCGAGGCCGCGCTGGCCTACAGCAAGGAGCGCAGCAGCTTCGGGCAGAAGATCTTCGAGCACCAGGCAGTGCAGTTCAAGCTGGCCGACATGGCGACGCAGATCGAAGCCGCGCGCCAGCTGATCCACCATGCGGCCAGCCTGAAGGACGCCGGCCGTCCCTGCCTGAAGGAAGCGGCGATGGCCAAGCTCTTTGCCAGCGAGATGGCCGAACGCGTGTGCAGCGCGGCGATCCAGGTCTTCGGCGGTTACGGCTATGTCAGCGACTTCCCGGTGGAGCGCATCTACCGCGACGTGCGCGTGTGCCAGATCTATGAAGGCACGAGCGAGGTGCAGAAGATCCTCATCGGGCGGGCACTGGCTTAGCCTTCAAGTCTGTGCACGGCGCGCTCGAGGTGCCGCCTGCGTCGACGTCGGCACCGCGCCCATGGCGCCTTGCCTGTCGATGCGTCCAGTGCCTCATGCGCGTCAGCTTTCAATGGCATGAGTCTCACGGGCTGAAAGCGGAGCATAGTGGGTGCTCTGTGCGTCTGCTTTATTCCGTGCGAAATGCTTCTCTGGAGCAAAGCCGGCGTCGGGGTGGCCGGCTACGTTCAGATGAATTCTTATTCACTCCGCCGGCCACCCCCACACCGTCAATGCGGGCAGCGGCAGCGGTGTTCGGCAGACCGAGAAAGCCGCCGCACTCACGCAGCAGGGCCTTTGCGCGGCGGTGGTGGACAACGAACCCGGCCGGCAATGGGGTGGCCAACGCAGAGAATAGGAATTGGCTGAACGGAGTTGGCCATCCCATTGCCGGCCAGCGGGCGCAAAGGGTTGAAGCGAGTGTCCGCAATGAGCGCGTCAGCGAAGGTCAGCTATGCGCCCGGAGCGGATCCATGTCGCGAAAGCGCATCCATACCGCTGAACGCGAATCTGCATCAGGGCTTGACGATGCCCAGCGCGATGAGGCTGCGCGCCGTGTCCACGATGCTTTGCTCCACCGGCCGAGCGGCCCAGCCGAGCACGGCCTTGGCGTGCGACGCGTCCTGGTGGCGCACGGACCCCAGCTCGCCGACCACTGCCTTGGCCAGCGGGTTGAACAGCGACGCCGCCCGCACCAGCCAATCGGGCACGCTGCGCGTGCTTAACCGGGGCGCCTGCGCGCCGAGTTCGGCGCGCAGCACATCGGCGATCTCGCGCAGTTTGATGAAGCGGCCCGAGGCGATGAAGCGCTCGCCCGCCATGCCGGGCGCCTTGAGGGCACGCACATGCAGGTCGGCCACGTCGCGCACGTCGACCACGCCGAAGCCGATGTCGGGGCAGGCGCGCATGCTGCCGTCGAGCATCTTCTGCACGACGACCACCGATGCCGAGTAGTCTGCGCTCCACACCGGCCCGAGCACGAGCGAAGGGTTGATGCTGCAGAACTCGAGGCCGGCGCCTGCTGTGGCCACCCAGTCGCGCGCGGCGCGTTCGGCGATGGTCTTCGACTGCATGTAGGCCGAGATGCCGGGCCGGTCGAGCGGTGTCCAATCGGCTTCGGTGAAGTGATGCACGCCGCGTCCGCGGCCATAGGCGATGGCGGCCACCGACGAGGTCATGACGAAGCGCCTGACACCGGCCGCCTTGGCCGCACGCAGCGCGCGCAGCGCGCCATCGCGCGCCGGCACGATCAGCTCGTTGGCATCCTTGGGCACGCCCCTGGGCAGCGGCGAGGCCAGGTGCGCCACGAAGCCGCAGCCGGCCATGGCTTCGGCCCAGCCGGCATCCGCCTTCAGGTCCGCGGCAAAGAACTCGAGCCGGCTGTTGTCCACGGCCAGCAGTTGCCGCACCGCGCTCTCCCGCGCCAGGCTGCGCAGCGTGCTGCGCACCCTCCAGCCCTCGGCCACAAGTTGGCGGATGAGGAAACCCGCGATGTAGCCGCTGCCACCCGAGACGAGCACCTGGTCTGTCATGCGAGGGTCCCTGCGTGTGGTTCAGCCGCGCATTGTCTGCGCCCGCAGCCCCGCTGGCCGGCGGCCCGCCACCGCGGTCATGCCGGCAGCGCCACCCGCGCGCGCCCAGCGGCTGCATTCCGGTTCGCGGCCGACTCGAGCACGTCGGTTCGGCGAGTCGGCATAGACTTGTGCGATACGTGCTGCCAGGAGATGACATGACCGACACCACCCAAGCGCTTGCGCTGGCCGACCCCGCGCCGGATTTCTCCTTGCCCGGTACCGACGGACGTGTCTGGCGCTATGCCGACGCGGCCGGTCCGAACGGGCTGGTGGTGGCCTTCATCTGCAACCACTGCCCCTACGTCATGGCGGTGGTCGATCGCATCGTGAGCGAAGCCAAGGCGCTGCGTGACATCGGCGTCGGCCTGGTGGCGATCTGCAGCAACGACGCCGACAGCTACCCGCAGGACTCGTTCCCGAACATGCAGTCCTTTGCAAGAGGGCATGGCTTCGATTTCCCGTACCTCCACGACGCGACGCAGGACGTGGCCCGCGCCTACGGCGCACAGTGCACGCCCGAGTTCTTCGGTTGCGACAGGCATCGCGTGCTGCAGTATCGCGGCCGCCTCGACGCGGCGGGCCGTGGCCCGGCGGTGGCATCGGGCAAGCGCGAGCTCTACGTGGCGATGCAGCAGGTGGCCGCGAGTGGCCGCGCGCCGAGCTCGCAGCACGCCAGCATCGGCTGCTCGATCAAGTGGAAGCGCGCCTGAGCCCGCCCGGCCACCCGAAGGGCGAATAGGCCATGGCGCTGTAGCCCAGGCCGTACGCACCCTGCGCCGGATGCCGGCGGGGGCGCCAGGCAGGCGTCGCCTTGGGCCTGGCTCCATCGCGCCCATGGCGAGACATCAGGGCTTACCCTGAAAGGCGAGCCCAACGCGGGTTTGTGCCCGAGCAAGACGCATCGCGCATCGCTAGGATGCGCAGCGTCGTACGGCGGTGCTGTGTCGATACGCCGCGACAAACGTGTCCACATCCCACCCTTTTCCCAGCAGGAGACCACTGTGAGCAAATCCCCAGCCCAGCGCCGCAAGTTCCTCGGCACGGCCGCAGCCGGTGCCGTCGGCGCCGGCACGATGGCCTTTCCGATGGTGTCGAAGGCGCAGACCGTGAGCATGCGCTTCCAGAGCACCTGGCCGGCCAAGGACATCTTCCACGAGTACGCCAACGACTTCGCCAAGAAGGTCAACGACATGGCCGGCGGCCGGCTGAAGATCGAGGTGCTGCCCTCGGGCTCGGTGGTGCCGGCCTTCCAGCTGCTCGACGCGGTGAACAAGGGCACGCTCGACGGCGGCCACGGCGTGCTCGCCTACCACTACGGCAAGAGCACGGCGCTGGCGCTGTGGGGCTCGGGCCCGGCCTTCGGCATGGACCCGAACATGGTGCTGTCGTGGCACTACTACGGTGGTGGCAAGGCACTGCTGGAAGAGATCTACAAAAGCCTGAACATCGAGGTCGTGTCCTACGTCTACGGCCCGATGCCGACGCAGCCGCTGGGCTGGTTCAAGAAGCCAATCTCCAAGGTCGA
>DASQFA010000260.1:0-6041 GCA_035633375.1 Rubrivivax sp. | reverse complement strand
TGGCGTGAACTCCGCCTCCTGGATGAACTGCTCGCGTTTCAGGTTGCGGTTCTTCAGCGTGATCTCGCAGATCTCGAACTTCACGCCACGCGCCGCCAGTGCCGATACCGGGCCGGCGAAGGGGCTGCCGTTGACGTCCTTCGCGCCTTCGAGCAGGAAGTCCACGCCCAGCGCATGGGTGACGACGGTGATCTGCGTGGTCGGTTCGGTGTCGAGGTGGTTGCGGATGTTGCGCAGGCCCTTCAACGCCTGAGAGGACATGTCGTCGATGTGATAGACCACCTTGTCCTGTGCGGCGGCAGCGAAGGCGCAGGTGGCGATGACCGTGGCGACGAAGAACTGGCGCAGGCGCATGGCAATTTCCTTGGGTTGAATGGTGCGGCCGCGAGCTTAGGCCAAACCGGGGTTGCCTTCGACTCCGACCAGCTTGGGCGTGTTCACCGTTCGCGGCTTGACGCGGCCGCCGGTCTGCGCCTTGAGCCAGCCTTCCAGCAGCTCCCACACCGGCTTGTTGCCGGCGGTCTTCGCCTCCTCGGCCACTGGCGCCCAGCCCGCGACCTTGTAGGTCTTGGCGGCGTCGAGCGGCTTGCCGTTCAGGCGCATGTCGCTGATGCGCGAGCCCATGTTGGCGCCCGGTGTCATCGTGTACTGCAGGCCGCCCACGCGCACCATGTCGCCGCCTTGCTGGTAGTACGGGTCGGGGTTGAACAGGTTGTCGGCCACGTCCTCGAGGATGGTCTTGATCATCTCGCCGCTGAGCGACGATACCGTGGCGTAGGGGTAGGTGATGGCTACCTGGTCCATCATCAACTCGCGCGTGATGGCATCGCCCGGCAACAGGCTGGTGCCCCAGCGGAAGCCGGGCGAAAAGGCGATCTCGGCGCCTTGCACGTCCATCAGCGCGTCGCACAGCAGCTGGTCCCAGCTGCCGTTGAAGTTGCCGCGGCGGTAGAGCAGGCCGTCGGTGACTGCCAGCTTCTCGGCCAGCTTGGCCTCGAAGGGCGCGCGCACCTTGGTGATCAGCGCGTCCATCTCGGCGTCGGGCCTGAGCATGTTGCTGAAGATCGGCAACAGCCGGTAGCGCTGCTGCACCACCTTGCCGCCCTTCACCTCGAAGTCCATCACGCCGAGGAACTTGCCGTTGCTGCCGGCGTTGGTGACCAGCGTCGTGCCGCCGGGGTTGGACACCGGCACGGCCAGCGGCACGCCGTCGTGCGTGTGGCCGCCGAAGATGGCGTCGATGCCGCGCACGCGGCTGGCCATCTTCAGGTCCACGTCCATGCCGTTGTGCGACAGCACGACGACCAGCTGCGCGCCCTTGGCACGTGCCTCGTCGACCACCTTCTGCATGTTCGCGTCCTGGATGCCGAACTCCCAGTCGGCGACCATGTAGCGCGGGTTGGCGATCGGCGTGTACGGGAAGGCCTGGCCGACGATGGCCACCGGCACGCCGTTCATCTGGCGCAGCACATAGGGTTTGAATACCGGGTCGCCGAAGTCGGCGGTCTTGATGTTCTGGGCGACAAATTCGATGCCGCCCTTGAAGTCCTTGTCGACGATCTCCTTCACCCGCTGCATGCCGTAGGTGAACTCCCAGTGCCCGGTCATCACGTCCACGCCCAGCAGCTTGCAGGCATCGACCATGTCCTGCGCATTCGTCCACAGGCTGGTGGCCGAGCCCTGCCAAGTGTCGCCACCGTCGAGCAGCAGCGCGCCGGGACGGCTGGCCTTGAGCCGCTTGACCAGCGTGCACAGGTGCGCGAAGCCGCCGACGCGGCCATAGCGTTGCGCGGCGCGCTCGAAATCCAGGAAGGTCAGCGCGTGGGCCATCGGCGTGTCCGCGGGCACGCCGGTCTTCTTCAGCAGGTGCTCCCCCACCAGGTGCGGCAGCTGACCCTGCATCGAGCCCAGCCCCAGGTTGACGCTGGGCTCGCGAAAGTAGATCGGCTTGAGCTGCGCATGGCAGTCGGTCATGTGCAGGAAGGAGACCAGGCCCGCGCCGCGGCCGCCTGCCGACACCAGCGGCGGCAGGTCGTACAGACCCGCCTCGGCCGTCTGCGCGTCGGCATGTTCGTACCGCGCCAGTCCCATGCCGGCCACCGATGCGGCGCCCAGCACCTGCAGGAATTCGCGCTTGCTCAGACTCATGATAAATAGCGGCTAGTGTTTGCGGACTGAAAGGCCTGGCATGCGGCCGGGTGCGGAATGAGCAACGCCGGGCCGCCCCAAGTGCACATGCTCCCGCTCGGCGGGACCGGCCGCAGGCCGTAGGGTGCAGCATTGACCAACGCCGGGCCGCCCCAAGTGCTCATGCTCTCGCTCGGCGGGACCTGCTGGATCTACTGGTTGACCGGGGACTTGGGGTCCAGCAGCAGCGCCATCAGGTCGCGCAGCTGCTGCTCGTTGAGCAGGTTCTTGTGGCCGAAGCGCGGCATCGTGGAACAGGCCGAGTAGGCCTTGGCATTCCACAGCTTGACCCAGGTGTATTGCACGATCGGCGCCGACGTGGGCGATGCGACATCCGTGATGCCGCGCGTCTTGCCGTAGTTCCACAGGCTCGGGCCGATGGTGCCGTGGGAGATTTCCTTCTTGTCGATCTGGTGGCAGTTGTAGCAGTTGCCGCCGTTGTCCTTGGTGTCGGCGGACGAGTCGGTCCAGGTCATGCCGCGGCCGTCCTGCGCCAGCCTCTCGCCGGCACGCCAGTCGCCCACGTACCGGCCGCCGGTGGGCCACTTCACGCTGTAGAGGGCTTCGGCCATGATGCGCTCGGTCACGGCATCGTCGGGCGGCTTGTCCGACGAGCAGGCCTGCTGCGCCAGATCCTGGTTCAGGCGTTCGGTCTTGGCGATGCCCTGGTCGCGGAACGAGCCCTTGATGGCCTTGCCGGCCTGTGTGTCGAGCTCTGCCGGAGAGGGCCCGGTGGCGCAGCCGGCCAGCACGGCGGCGGCCGCCGCGGTGGCGAAAAGCAAACGGGGGGTGTTCATGCGTCCGTCCTCAACGCTTGATGGCCGGCGCAATCGACTCGGCGCCCTTGGCGTTGACGCCCATGTAGGTGGCCAGCGCGATGGTCACCTCCGAGGCAAAGCCCGGGTACGGAAAGCGCTGCTGGCGGAAGCAGTCGTTCAGGCGCAGCTGCATGCTCCACATCTGCCCGTTCGAGACACGATAAGCAGGCCAGGCGGCAAAGCCGATGCCGTCGCCGGGGTTGCCGGTCAGCTTGGGCAGTTCCTGCAGGCGGATGCGCTTGCCTTCCTCGCCATGGCACGACGCACAGGAAAAATCATGCGTGCCGCCACGGAAAAAGAAGGCACGCTTGCCGACCTCGTAGCTCTGCCGCTCGGCCGCGTGGCTTTGCGGCAGGTTGAAGCGCAGGCCGCGCGAACTGGCGGCCACGAAGGTGGCCAGCGCGGTGACATTGGCCATCTCGCCGCGGCCGAAGGGCGTCTTGGCAATCTCGGCACCGTCGAAGCCCTGCAGCGTGGCCATGCAGGTGACGAGACGGTCTTCCAGGTCCTGCACGCGCCCGGTGTCGGCAAACCAGCGCGGCAGCGTAACGAACGCACCCTTCACCACGCCCGGGCCCTGGCCCAGGTCACAGCGCTCGAGCGAGGCGTTCTTCGGGCCGCGCCTTTGCGCCCAAAGCGCTTCGCCCTTGGCCTCGAACAGATCGGCCGGGTTGCCGTCCTCGAGCATCTTGCGGTATTCGGCAATGCCGTCGGCGGTCGATTTCTGCGCCTGTGCCGGAGCGCCGAGCGCCAGCGCCGCCAAGCCGAGGATGAGGGTTGTTCTCAACGATGTCTCCTTGTACTACTGGTGGCCGCTGCCGCGTGGCCTGTGTGTCAGGTCACCGTGGCTTCGTCGCTGCGCTTTTCGCCCTTGTTGTCGACCCAGTTGATGGTGATCTTGTCGCCGGCCTTGGCGCCCTTGACGACGAATTGCAGGAACGGGTTCTTCGAGATCGACGGCCCCCAGTCGGCGCTGAGCACGGTCTTGCCGTTGTGCGCGGCGGTGACTTCCTGGATGAACCAGGCCGGGATCAGTTTGCCGGCGGAGTCCTTGCGCTGGCCGGTCTCCATCTCGTGGCTCATCAGCACGCGCACGGTGGTCTTGTCACCGGCGGCTTGGGCGCGAATGCGCATCGGGTCTGCCATGTCGTTTCTCCTGTTCAGTGTTCGATGTCGGGTGTGCGGGGCGGTCAGCCGCCGCAGCCGCCGAGCGTGACCTTGATCTCCTTGGCCGCGTAGAGCACCTTGCCGTCGCTCATCATGGCCACGGCATAGACGTTCGACGACTGGCCCATCTTCGTGCGCGTGCTCAGGTTGGCCTCGATGGCATCGCTGAGGTCGAACACCGCGGCCAGCACGTTGGGGTTCTTTTCCACCAGCAGCAACAGCCGCTTCACGCCCGGCAGCGTGGTGGCGCAGGCCACCGGCACGACGGCGCCGTTCTCGGCGATGTCGGGGCCGGTGATGCTCACGTCCTTGCTCTCGGCCGGCGCGCTGCCGCCCAGGGCCTTGACGGCGTCGGCCATGTTCTTGGCCTCGAAGGCCGCCTGCGGCCAGGCCGCCTGGGCGGCCGTGGGCAGCATGCCGGCGGCGGCCAGCAGGCTGGCCACGGTGGCGCTGCGGGCCAACATTTCGCGTCGGGTTTGCATGGGGGACTTCTCCTTGGGGTCGGGCGTTGATGGTCTATCGATTCGCTGGCTTTTCGGCAACGTGGGGCCAGCCGCAGCCGCAGCCGCTGCGCGCTGCCGCGCCGGGCGCGTGGCGGCGCCTCATGGCCGGGCCCCGCTGGCGATCCACTGCGCCAGGGCCTTGGCATCGGCCGGCGGCACGGATTGTGGCGGCATCGGCACGTTGCCCCAGACACCGCTGCCGCCAGAGATGATCCTCTGCGCCAGGTACTCGGCGGCATCGGGCCGGCCGGCGTACTTCTTCGCCACTTCGCGCAGGCCGGGGCCGACGAGCTTGCTGTCGAGCGAATGGCAAGTCAGGCAGTTCAGCTGGCGCGCCAGCGCCTGCACCGAGGCCTTGGCATCGACGTTGCCGCCCGGCGCCACGGCCGCTGTTTGCAGGGCGCCGGCCGGCTGCGTGGTGTCGGCGCCGCGCTGCGCGCCAACCATGCGGTTCTGCTCGGCCAGGTTGCCGTGGGCGTTGCGAGCATGCTCGGGCAGGTACGAGGCCACCGTGGCTTCGCTGGCGCAGTCTTTCATGCAGGCCACCGCCTGGACATCCGGCTTGCCGCCGTGGCCCATGGTCCTGCCGGACCACAGGCCGTGCTCGGTGGTCATGCCGTTGCGGTTGGGCATGCGTTGCTGCACCTCGGCGATGTTGCGCTCGCTGAGTGTGAAGCTGTCGGGCAGCACGCCGCCCAGGTTGAGCAGGAAGGCGGTGAGCGCATACACCTCGTCGGGCTTCAAGGACTTGGGCGCATTCCACGGCATCGCGCGTGCGATGTAGTCCCACAGCGTGCTCACCGTGGCCGCCTTCATCAGCGTGGTGCGGCCGGGGTAGCCCGTATCGAGCAATCGAGCCACACGGCCGCTCTTCACGTCGGCTTCGGTGGTGCCGC
Source organism: Rubrivivax sp. (assembly GCA_035633375.1). GTDB lineage: Bacteria > Pseudomonadota > Gammaproteobacteria > Burkholderiales > Burkholderiaceae_C > Rubrivivax. The sequence continues at coordinate 470 of DASQFA010000260.1, read as the reverse complement.
CGACCAGCGGCGAGAAGACCTCGTTGCTCTCGCCGAAGACACCGTGGCAGGAGGCGCACTTCGCCTCCCACAGATCCATGCCCTGCGCGACCGTGCCCGAGCCCCTGGGCAGGCCCTTGAAATCGGGACGCACGTCGATGTCCCAGGCGGCCAGCTCCTGCGGCGTGGCGGCGCGGCCGATGCCGGTGATGGCCTGCGCGGCGGCACCCGACGCGAGCCATGCGCAGGCCAGGGCCAGCGCGGCGCTACGACAGCTGGACATTCTTCACCTCGCCGCTTTCCTGCACCAGCCAGGTCTGCACCGCGTTGTTGTGGTAGATCGAACGCGAGCCGCGCACCGCGCGCAGCTGGCGATAGCTGGGTTGCACGTAGCCGGTGTCGTCGGTGGCGCGGCTTTGCACCAGTGCCGGCTTGCCGTCCCACACCCAGTCGAGGCTGAAGCGTGTCAGGCATTTGCCCAGCACCGGGCT
>DASQFA010000259.1:0-1945 GCA_035633375.1 Rubrivivax sp. | reverse complement strand
CACTACCTCAAGGACGGTGTGGCCATCGGTGGCTATGACACCGTGGCTTTCCATACCGAGGCCAAGCCGGTACCGGGCCAGGCGCAGTTCAGCGCCGAATACCAGGGCGTGAACTGGCAGTTTTCGTCGGCCGCCCACCGTGACCTGTTTGTTGCCAATCCGGCGAAGTACGCGCCGGCCTACGGGGGTTGGTGCGCGGCCGGCGCGAGCAAGGGCAAGAAGGTGCCGACCAAGCCCGAGTATTGGGCGGTGGTCGACGGCCAGCTGTACCTGAACAGCTCGGATGCCGCGCACAACAAGCTCTTCCTCGGCGACACGCCGGCCACCGTTCGCAAGGGCGAATCGAACTGGAAGACGATCTTCGCCACTTCGGCCAGCAAGCTCTGACAAGCCACCCAAGGGAGCTCGGCGCTCAGCGCCGGGCCAGCCCCACCGAAGGCTGCCGCCTTGCGGTAAGCGGGCCAGCGCGCGCTGGCGCCGCCCAGCCGACCCAGTGTTTGGGCAGCGGCGCGGCATCGTCGCCCTGCCATTCGGTCTCCTATCCTCTGGCGCCGGCCGTCAACCCACCGGCGGACGGCATATCGCTCGACGGCCTGGCGAGCGGCTGGGCGCACATCGAGCGCTCCACGCGTGACGGCAGCGAACGCCAGGCGCGCCGGTACATGATGGGTGCCCCATCCCTGGCGGGGAACATGGGTGCATTGACGCTGGCCAGCGGGTGCTGGCTGCGATGATGGAAGCCGACCGGATCGCGCTGCGCGGCCCCACGGGTGTACCCGACGCGCGGCGACGTATGGTGCGTGGCGGCAGCACCGCCAGCCAGGTCGTGCCGGGCGGTCAGCGCAGCGCGGTTCGGTGACGTGACTGCGGGTGCGCTCGAAAGCGCAAGGTGAGCTTGCACTGCCCAGCTCCGAGTGGGCGGCGCGTGCGCCGAGACCCGCTGGATGCGGTCACGATGGCCGCCATCGCCGCGGGCGTATCGACCCGGACCTATGCCAGTACCCAGAAGCCGGTGCCCCAGGCGCACCAGCCCCGCGCGGCGTCCAAGAGCGCGGTGTCGTGCCGCTTCGTGCACCTGAGCCCGGAGCAGTTCGCGCAATGGCTCTCGCGACCCATTGGCGAGCTGGATCCGCCGGTGGTCATGATCGACGGCATCCACTTCCGCAACCGCGTGATCCTGCTGGCGCTGGGCAAGGCCATCACGCAGACCTTCGGCGGCCTTGCGATCGTGCAGCGCTGCCAGGGGCACAAGCGCCGCAACGTGATGGAACACTTTCCCGAGGACATGCACGCCAGCGTCAAGCGGGCCTTGAAGGACGCCTGGTCGGCGCCGGATGCCGATCCGGCGCGTCGGCAACTCAGCCGCTTGGCCTCCTCGCTGCAGGCCAAGCATCCAGGAGCCGCGGCCAGCCTGAGCGAAGGCCTGGAGCAGACCTGGATGCATCGCCGGTCTGCGCCACGACCCCTTGCCACCACCTCAAGGCTTCGGCTTCGCCTTGGCCTCTTGCCACACCCGCAATGCGTCGAGCATCTTTTCGACGTGCTTGGCCGGGTTCAGGCTCTTATAGCTGGTGATCACGAGGCCGTTCGGTGCGATCACGTACGACACCCGGTTGGCGTACTCGGGCCGCGTCGTCATCGCCGCATCGTAGGCCTTGATGATGCCCATGCCGACATCCGACGCGACCGGGAACTTGCCCTGGCAGGCCTGCACCGAGAACCGGTTCAGTACCTCGATGTCGTCGGCCGAGACGCCAATCACGCTCGCGCCCAGCGCCTCGAACTTCGGCATCGCCTCGGCAAACTCGCGTGCTTCGATCGAGCAGCCCTCGGAAAACGCGGCCGGAAAGAAGTACACCACCACCGGCCCCTTGGCGAGCGATTGGGCGAGCGAGTAGCTGAACGGCTTGCCCGCCAGCGCCGCCGCAGCGGTGAAGTCGGGCGC
>DASQFA010000258.1:0-1505 GCA_035633375.1 Rubrivivax sp. | reverse complement strand
GCCAGCGCCGAGGCGTTGATCAGGTGCACCGACCAGGCCAGCGCCACGCCGAGGGCCACCGCCAGCAGCGCCATGCCGTGGCGCCACGGGTGGTGGCGCCATTCGCGCCAGCTCAGGCGCCACAGCGACAGCGGCGGCATGCGCTACGCGGCCGGGTGCAACGCACCGGCCGGCGTGACCACGCCGCGGGCGGTGAGGCGCAGCACCCGGTCGGCGCGCTGCGCCGCGGCGTCCGAATGCGTCACCAGCAGGCAGGCCGCGCCGCTGCCCTTGACCTGCGCCACCAGCGCCGACAGCACGCGCTCGGCGGTGGCAGGGTCCAAGTTGCCGGTGGGTTCGTCGGCCAGGATCAGCGCCGGCGCATGCACCACCGCACGCGCGATGGCCACGCGCTGCAGCTGCCCGCCCGACAGTTGTGCCGGCATGCGCGCGGCCAGCTCGCCCAGGCCCACCGCGTCCAGCACCGAGCGCACGCGCGCCGCATCCGGCCGGCCCAGCAGCAGCAGCGGCAGCGATACGTTCTCGGCCACGCTCAGGTGCGGCAGCACGTGGAAGGCCTGGAAGACAAAACCCAGCTGCGCGCGGCGCATGCGCGCGCGTGCATCCTCGCCCAAGGCCAGCACGTCCTGCCCGGCCAGTTGCAGCGTGCCGCTGTCGGGCTGCTCCAGCCCGGCGATGCAGTTCAGCAAGGTGGACTTGCCGACGCCCGATTCGCCGATCAGCGCGACGAACTCGCCGCGCGCCACCTCGAAGCTGACGTCGCGGAACACCGGCGTGTCGCCGAAGGACTTGCTCAGGTGTCGCAACTGCAGCATGGCTGCGCATCATGCCCGATGGCCCGCGCGACGCTCGGCTGCAGGGGCTTGCGGCGGCGACCCGCAGGCGCGATCGAAGGTGGGTTCTCGGGCCATGGCCCGTTTGCGGCGCATAGCTGCCGCTCGCGAAACACCGAATTCATGCACCGCAGAGCAGCGGAGGACGCAGAGTTGGCGCAGAGGAAATGCGATGGATTCAAATCGTTTCCTGTATTTCTCTGCGGACCTCTGCGTTCTTCGTTCCTCTGCGGTGAAGGCTGCTTGTATTCGGCGGCTTTGCGCCGCTTGCGGCCGTATAGATGTGCACAGGTGGACTCGGCCGCGCATCAATCCAGCAGCCGTTGCACTGCGCCGAGCAATACCTCCGTCGCGCCAGGTGCGTCGCATTCGATGGGCGTGCGCTGCGGCATCGAGCGCAACCACGTGATCTGGCGTTTCGCCAGTTGCCGCGTGGCGGCGATGCCGGCATCGCGCAGCGTCTCGAAGCGGCCGCTGTCCAGCGCAGTCCAGGCTTGGCGGTAGCCGACGCAGCGCATCGATGGCATGTCCGCACGCAGCCCCGGGCGCAGTCGCAGGCGTCGCACTTCATCTAGCAAGCCCGCCGCGAGCATGGCGTCGAAACGCCGGGCAATGCGCTCGTGCAGCCAGGCGCGCGACATGGGTTCCAGCGCGATCAGCCGCCACGGGTCC
>DASQFA010000257.1:0-5549 GCA_035633375.1 Rubrivivax sp. | reverse complement strand
GCTTCCTCGCAGGCGGCGCGCAGTTCTTCCATCGAGAACTGCGTGCCTTCGAGCGGGTCGCTCGGGCTGGACACGCCGCCGCCGGCCATGATCTTGATCTGGTTGGCGCCGTTGCGCACCTGCTCGCGCACTGCGCGGCGCACCTCGCCCACGCCGTCGGCAATGACGCCGATCAGCCCCAGCCCGGCGCAACTGCAGAAGAATTCGCGCGTGCGTACGCCCTTCGGCCGCATGTCGGCATGGCCTCCGGTCTGGCTGATCGGGAAGCCGGCAATGAACAGGCGCGGGCCCTCGAACAGCCCGCGTTCCACCGCCTCCTGCAGGCCGAAATCGGCGCCAGCCGCGTCGCGCACCGTGGTGAAGCCGCGCTGCAGCATGTCACGCATGATGCGGCTGCTTTGCGCGCTGACCAGCGACGGTGGCTGCAAGGCCAGGCCGGTCAGGTCATGCGAGGCGGCGACCACATGCACATGCGCATCGATCAGCCCCGGCAGCACCACGCGACCTGCCACGTCGATGATGCGTGCCGCGTCATCGACTTGAATCGGCTGCTCGCTGACCGCGGCGAAACGTTCGCCTTCGATGACGATCTGGCAATGCGGGCGCAGCCGGCCGGCCGCGCTGTCGAAGACCGTGGCGTTGCGGATCAGCAGGCGCTGCGCCATGTCGCACGCAGCCGGGTTCAGCCGGCGCACAGGCGCCGGCGCGCGCTGTCGTACTCGGCGCCCAGCCGCGCCACCAACTGCGCCACCGGCACCACCTGCTTGACCGCGCCGATGCCCTGGCCGCAGCCCCAGATGTCCTTCCAGGCCTTGGTCTTGGGCCCGCCCTCGCTGCCGAACTTCATCGTGCTGATATGGCCTTCGGGCAGCTGGTCCGGGTCCAGCCCGGCGTTGCGGATCGACGGCGCCAGGTAGTTGCCATGCACGCCAGTGAACAGGTTGGAATAGACGATGTCGTCGCTGCTGCTGTCGACGATCATCTGCTTGTAGGCTGCGGCCGCGCGCGCCTCCTCGGTGGCGATGAAGGCCGAGCCGATGTAGGCAAAGTCGGCACCGCAGGCCTGGGCCGCCAGCACGCCGGCACCGGTGCCGATCGCGCCGGACAGCGCGATGGGCCCGTCGAACCACTCGCGGATCTCGGCCACCAGCGCGAACGGGCTCTTCACGCCGGCATGGCCGCCCGCGCCGGCCGCCACCGGGATCAGCCCGTCGGCGCCCTTGTCGATGGCCTTGTGCGCATGGGTGTTGTTGATGATGTCGTGCAGCACCACGCCGCCCCAGCTGTGCGCGGCATCGTTGATGTCGGTGCGCGCGCCCAGCGACGAGATGATGATCGGCACCTTGTAGCGCGCGCACACCTGCATGTCGTGGTCGAGCCGGTCGTTGCTCTTGTGCACGATCTGGTTGATGGCGAAGGGCGCCGCCGGGGCTTGCGGATGCGCGCGGTCGTAGGCGGCCAGCGTCTCGGTGATCTCGGCCAGCCACTCGTCCAGCTGCGAGGCGGGGCGCGCGTTCAGCGCCGGCATCGAGCCGACGACGCCGGCCTTGCATTGTTCGATCACCAGTTGGGGGTGGCTGATGATGAACAGCGGCGCGCCGATGATCGGCAGGGGCAGGTGGGCAAGGATCGGCGGCAGTGGCACGGCAGACTCCAGTCGGGTTCAGTCAACGAACGCCGCCGCAGTGTGCGTCGCAAGACCCGGCGGCGACTATCACGCGCGGGACAACTCGTGCAGATCAAGCCCAGTGCGGGCCCTGCCGGGTCTGCCGACTCCCCCTGCGGGCGATGTGGACACCATCAAAATGCCCCGACCGGCATCGAGACCACGCCCACCGCGCCTTCGACGATGCTGTGGCGGATGCCCGGCACCTTGCTCAGGATGTGGTCGCCATAGAAGCGCGCGGTGGCGATCTTGGCCTTCATGAACTCGGGGTCGGTGCCCTCGGCCAGGCGCTGTTCGGCCACCATCAGCGCGCGCGCCATCTGCCAGCCGGCCACCACATTGCCCGCCAGCATCAGGTAGGGCACGCTGCCGGCAAACACTTCGTTCGGGCTGCCCTTGCTGCGCCCGGCGACGAACTCCACCACCTCCAGGAAGGCCTGGCGCGCCGCCTTCAGGCTGCGCTGCATGGCCTTGCCGGCCTCGCTGCCGCTTTGCTGCAGCAGGCCCTCGGTGACCTCGATCTGCGCGGCGATGGCCCGGGCCACGCCGCCGCCGTCGCGCGCCGTCTTGCGGCCCACCAGGTCGTTGGCCTGGATCGCGGTGGTGCCTTCGTAGATGGGCAGGATGCGCGCGTCGCGGTAGTACTGGGCGGCGCCGGTCTCCTCGATGAAGCCCATGCCGCCGTGCACCTGCACGCCCAGGCTGGTGACCTCCAGGCTCATCTCGGTGCTGTAGCCCTTGACCAGCGGCACCATGAATTCATAGAAGGCCTGGTTCTGTTTGCGCGCTGAAGCATCGGGGTGCGCATGCGCCGCGTCGTAGGCCGCCGCCGCCACGCTGGCCATGGCGCGGCAGCCTTCGGTGTAGGCGCGCATCGTCATCAGCATGCGCTTCACGTCGGGGTGGTGGATGATCGGCGCGGCCGCGGGCAGCGAGCCGTCCACCGGGCGGCTTTGCACGCGGTCGCGTGCGTAGGCCACCGCCTTCTGGTAGGCACGCTCGGCCACCGCCACGCCCTGCATGCCCACTGCATATCGCGCCGCGTTCATCATCACGAACATGTAGGCCAGGCCTTGGTTTTCCGCGCCGACCAAATAGCCGACCGCGCCATCATGGTCGCCGAACTGCAGCACCGCCGTCGGGCTGGCCTTGATGCCCAGCTTGTGTTCGATGCTGACGCAATGCACGTCGTTGCGCGCACCCAGGCTGCCGTCGGCGTTGACCAGGAACTTCGGCACCAGGAACAGGCTGATGCCTTTCACGCCCTCGGGCGCGCCGGCCACGCGCGCCAGCACCAGGTGCACGATGTTCTCGGCCATGTCGTGCTCACCGTAGGTGATATAGATCTTGGTGCCGAAGATGCGGTGGCTGCCGTCGGGCTGCGGTTCGGCGCGCGTGCGTACCGCCGCCAGGTCGCTGCCGGCCTGTGGCTCGGTCAGGTTCATCGTGCCGGTCCACAGCCCCGAGATCATCTTCGGAATGTAGGTTTGCTGCTGCTCGGGCGAGCCGGCAGTGAGCAGCGCCTCGATGGCGCCGTCGGTCAGCAGCGGGCACAGCGCGAAGCTCATGTTGGCGCTGTTGAGCATCTCGATGCAGGCCGCGCCGATGGTCTTGGGCAGGCCCTGGCCGCCGAAATCGGTGGGGTGCTGCAAGCCTTGCCAGCCACCTGCAGCAAACTCGAGAAAGGCTGCCTTGAAGCCGGGCGTGGTGCTGACCACGCCGTCCTTGTACGACGAGGGATTCTGGTCGCCGTCCCAGTTGAGCGGCGACAGCACGCCCTCGTTGAACTTGGCGGATTCTTCAAGCACCGCCGCGGCCGTGTCGTAGCCCGCGTCCTCGAAGCCGGGCAAGGCCGCCACGGCATCGATATCGGCCAGTTCCTTGATGACGAAGAGCATGTCCTTGACGGGGGCGCGGTAGCTCATGGGGTGCTCCGATGCAAAGCGGGCTCCGCGAGGGAGCCCAACAGGTTGAGACTTGGCAGCCGCCTACAGGCTCTTCACGAGCTCGGGCACGGCGCTGAAAAGGTCCGCCTCCAGCCCGTAGTCGGCGACGCTGAAGATCGGCGCCTCGGCGTCCTTGTTGATGCACACGATGACCTTGCTGTCCTTCATGCCGGCCAGGTGCTGGATGGCCCCGCTGATGCCGCAGGCGATGTACAGCTGCGGCGCGACGATCTTGCCGGTCTGCCCGACCTGCCAGTCGTTCGGTGCATAGCCCGCATCCACCGCGGCGCGGCTGGCGCCGAGCGCGGCCCCCAGCTTGTCGGCCAGCGGCATCAGCACCGCGTCGAACTTCTCGTGGCTGCCCATGGCGCGGCCGCCGCTGACGATGACCTTGGCGGCGGTCAGCTCGGGCCGGTCGTTCTTGGCAATCTCGCTGCCCAGGAACTGCACCTTGGCGCTGGCAGCGACGCCGGCCAAGCTCTCGACTGCGGCACTGCCACCGGACGCCGCGGCCGCATCGAAGCCGGTGGTGCGCACGGTGAGCACCTTCACGGCATCGCTGCTTTGCACCATGGCCATGGCGTTGCCTGCGTAGATCGGGCGCTCGAAGGTGTCGGCGCTTTCCACCTTGGTGCAGTCGGAAATCTGGCCCACGTCGAGCTTGGCGGCCACGCGCGGGGCGATGTTCTTGCCCGAGGCGGTGGCCGGGAACAGGATGTGGCTGTAGCCGGCGGCTGCATTCGAGACGATAGCCAGCACCTGAGCCGCCATGTTCTCGGCCAGGCCGTGCGCGAAGTGCTCGCCATCGGCATGCAGCACCTTGGCCACACCGGCGATCTGCGCTGCGGCCTGAGCCGCTGCGCCGGCGTTATGACCCGCCACCAGCACATGCACCTCGCCGCCGCACTTCAGCGCGGCGGTGACGGTGTTGAACGTGGCGCCCTTGATCGACTGGTTGTCGTGTTCGGCTATGACGAGTGCGGCCATGTCAGATCACCTTTGCTTCGTTCTTGAGTTTGTCCACCAGGGTGGCCACGTCGGCCACCTTGATGCCGGCGCCGCGCTTGGGCGGCTCGCTGACCCTGAGTGTCTTGATCTTCGAGCTGACATCCACGCCCAGGTCGGCGGGCTTGAAGACTTCGAGTGTCTTCTTCTTGGCCTTCATGATGTTGGGCAGGGTGACATAGCGCGGCTCGTTCAGGCGCAGGTCGGTGGTGATGACTGCCGGCAGCGTGAGCTTGAGCTTCTCGGAGCCGCCATCGACCTCGCGCGTGGCCGACAGCTGCCCATCGACGATCTCGACCTTGCTGGCAAAGGTGGCTTGCGGCAGATCGGCCAGCGCGGCAAGCATCTGCCCGGTCTGGTTGCAATCGTCGTCAATGGCCTGCTTGCCCAGGATGATCAGTCCCGGCTGCTCCTTGTCGATCAGCGCCTTGAGCAGCTTGGCCACAGCCAGCGGCTGCAACTCGTCGGCGCACTCCACCAGGATGGCGCGGTCGGCGCCGATGGCCATGGCCGTGCGCAGCGTTTCCTGGCACTGCGTGACGCCGCAGGACACGGCGATGACCTCGGTGGCGGCGCCCTTCTCGCGCAGGCGCACCGCCTCTTCGACGGCAATCTCGTCGAAGGGGTTCATGCTCATCTTGACGTTGGCGATGTCGACGCCGCTGCCGTCGCTCTTGACGCGCACCTTGACGTTGTAGTCAACGACCCGCTTGACGGGCACCAGAACCTTCATGTGTGTTTGCTCCTGTGAGAATGATCTCAGCTGGGCAATTCTAGGCGGGAAGGCAGCTTGGCTTTAGGGGCCATCCCTCAGGCGAAGTAGGGCGAAGTCAGGCAAAGCCGAACAAAGGCAGACGCATTCATTTGGGCTCAGGCCGTGGCGCGGGCCGCGGCCACACCCCGCGGCACGTTCACCTTGGCCAGCACGAGCA
>DASQFA010000256.1:0-7952 GCA_035633375.1 Rubrivivax sp. | reverse complement strand
CACCTGCCGATGCGCTACGAAGACGAGACCCGGATCAGCCCGATCGCAACGGTGCGCGAAGGCCTGGTAGCGCATGTCGAGGGGGTGATCAGCGATTGCCGCATCGAGACGCGGCCGCGTCGACAACTGGTCGTGCATTTGCGCGACGAGGGCTCCGACATGGTGCTGCGTTTCCTGCACTTTTATCCGTCGCAGCAAAAGAGCCTGGCGGTGGGCGCCAGGCTGCGCGCCCGCGGCGAGGTGCGCGTCGGCTTCTTCGGCCGCGAGATGGTGCACCCGGCCTTCAAGGTGGTGGATGCCCACAGCCCCTTGCCGACGGCGCTGACGCCGGTCTATCCGAGCAGCGCACAGTTGCCGCAGGCCTATCTGCGCAAGTCCATTGCCTCTGCCTTGGCGCGCACTCCGCTGGGCGAGGTGCTGCCGGCGAGCCTGGTGCCGCCCGGCTTGCCGAGCCTGCGCGAGGCCTTGCAGTTCCTGCACCACCCACCCGCGCAGGCGGGCCTAGACACTTTGATGGACCACAGCCACCCAGCGTGGCAACGGTTGAAGTTCGAGGAGCTGCTGGCGCAGCAGCTGTCGCAGGCTCAAGCCAAGCGCGAACGCCTGCACCTGCGCGCTCCGCCGCTGGCCGGCCACAGCGACGACGGCCAGCACGCCCGGCTGCTCGCGGTGCTGCCGTTTGCGTTGACCGTTGCGCAGCAGCGCGTCGGCCAAGAGATCGCCGCCGACCTGGTGCGCGAACAGCCGATGCACCGTCTGCTGCAGGGCGACGTGGGCTCGGGCAAGACCGTGGTCGCGGCGCTGGCCGCGGCCGTGGCCATCGACTCCGGCTGGCAGTGCGCGCTGATGGCGCCGACCGAGATCCTGGCCGAACAGCACTTTCGCAAGCTGGTGCAATGGCTCGAACCGCTGGGCTTGGGTGTGGCCTGGCTTACCGGCAGCCGCAAGGGCAAGGCGCGCACGGTGATGGTCGAGCGCGTGGCCAGTGGTGAGGCGATGCTCGTGGTGGGCACGCATGCGGTGATCCAGGACGACGTGCGCTTTGCACGCCTGGGCCTGGCCATCATCGACGAGCAGCACCGCTTCGGCGTGCAGCAGCGCCTGGCGCTGCGCCGCAAACTCGTCGACAGTGCGGCCAGCGCCACCGCCCAGGCGCTGGAGCCGCACCTGCTGATGATGACGGCCACGCCAATACCGCGCACGCTGGCCATGACCTACTTCGCCGACCTCGAGGTGAGCACCATCGACGAACTGCCGCCTGGGCGCACCCCGGTGCTGACCAAGGTCTTCGGCGACACGCGGCGCGACGAGGTCATCGCGCGCATCCGCGACGAGCTGGCCCAGGGCCGGCAGGTGTATTGGGTGTGTCCGTTGATCGACGACCACGCCGAAGGCGATGTGCCACCCACCGCAGCCGGCAAGACCGGCGCCAAGCCAAGCCGCGCCGGCCACGCGCAGGGCGAAGCGCTGGACCTGCGCAATGTCACGCAGACCCATGCCGAACTGAGTGCGGCCTTGCCCAGGCACCACGTCGGATTGCTGCACGGGCGCATGAAGGGCAGCGAGAAGACGCAACAGATGTCGCTGTTCACCAGTGGCCAGATCCAGGTGCTGGTGGCCACCACCGTGATCGAGGTCGGCGTGGACGTGCCCAACGCCAGCCTGATGGTGATCGAACATGCCGAGCGCTTTGGCCTGAGCCAGCTGCACCAGCTGCGCGGGCGTGTCGGCCGCGGCGCGGCGGCCAGCGTGTGCGTGCTGTTGTATGGCGCGCCGCTCGGCGACACCGGCAAGGCGCGGCTGAAGGCCATGCTCGACACCCACGACGGCTTCGAGATCGCGCGCCGCGACCTGCAGATCCGCGGCCCGGGCGAGTTCATGGGAGCGCGCCAGTCGGGCGACGCGTTGCTGCGCTTTGCCGACCTGGCCGAGGACAACGCCTTGCTGCAGCAAGCGCGCCGCATCGCGCCGCTGTTGCTGGATGCGCACCCCGAGGCGGCGCGGCTGCAGGTGCAGCGTTGGCTGGGGGCGGGGGCCGAGTACATGAAGGCCTGACCAGGGCCGCCCCCGCAGCGCCTTCGGCTCGGTGGGGCCATGAAACGCGCTCAAAGTTCAGCACAATGCGGCCATGACGTTGACTGAACTGCGCTACATCGTCGCCGTGGCCCGCGAACGCCACTTCGGCCACGCGGCCGAAGCCTGCTTCGTGTCGCAGCCCACACTCAGCGTGGCCATCAAGAAGCTCGAGGAAGAGCTCGAGCTGAAGCTCTTCGAGCGCGGCGGCAACGAGGTCAGTGTCACGCCGCTGGGCGAGGCCGTGATCCACCAGGCGCAGACGGTGCTGGAGCAGGCCGCCGCCATCAAGGAGATCGCCAAGCGCGGCAAGGACCCGCTGGCCGGCCCGCTGCGACTGGGCATCATCTACACCATCGGGCCCTACCTGCTGCCCGAGCTGGTGCGCCAGATCATCGAGCACAGCCCGCAGATGCCGCTGCTGCTGCAGGAGAACTTTACTGTCAAGCTGCTGGAGATGCTGCGCACCGGCGAGCTCGACTGCGCCATCCTGGCCGAACCCTTCCCCGACACCGGCCTGGCCATCGCAGCGCTGTACGACGAGCCCTTCATGGCGGCGGTGCCGAAGACGCACCCGTTGGCCAAGCGCAAGTCGATCACGGCCGAGGAGCTGAAGCAGCAGACCATGCTGCTGCTTGGCACCGGGCACTGTTTTCGCGACCATGTGCTCGAGGTGTGCCCGGAGTTCGCGCGTTTTTCCAGCGACGCCGAAGGCATCCGCAAGAGCTTCGAGGGCAGCTCGCTAGAGACCATCAAGCACATGGTCGCCTCGGGCATGGGCGTGACCGTGGTGCCGCGCCTGAGCGTGGATGCCGCTGCGCAGCCGCACGTGCGCTACATCCCCTTTGCGCCGCCGGTGCCCACGCGACGCGTGGTGCTGGCCTGGCGGCGCAGCTTCACGCGCTACGAGGCCATCGCCGCGCTGCGCAACGCCGTCTATGCCTGCAAGCTCGAGGGCGTGACGCGGCTGTCCTGAGCGCGGCCCGCGCCGCGGCCTACAAGGCCGCGCCCGGCTATGCCCGGCATACGCGCATTCAATTGGCCGCGACCGCCGCGGTCGACTATGCTTTGAGCGCAATCCGAATCGTCGGCAGCCAAGAGAAGGTAATCCATGTCAACTGAAGCCAAGTGCCCGTTCAACCACGCCGCCGGTGACGGCACCACGAACTACGACTGGTGGCCCAACCAGTTGCACCTGGACCTGCTGAGCGCGCACTCGAGCAAGTCCGACCCGCTGGGCGGGAAGTTCGACTACGCCGAAGCGTTCAAGAAGCTCGACTACTACGCGCTTAAGAAGGACCTGCTGGCGCTGATGACCGACTCGCAGGACTGGTGGCCGGCCGACTTCGGCCACTACGGCCCGCAGTTCGTCCGCATGACCTGGCATGCCGCCGGCACCTACCGCTCCTCCGACGGCCGCGGCGGCGGTGGCCGCGGGCAGCAGCGCTTCGCGCCGCTGAACAGCTGGCCCGACAACGTCAACATCGACAAGTCGCGCCGCCTGCTGTGGCCGATCAAGCAGAAGTACGGGCAAAGCATCTCCTGGGCCGACCTGCTGATCCTCACTGGCAACGTCGCGCTGGAGTCGATGGGCTTTCGCACCTTCGGTTTCGCCGGCGGCCGCGAAGACGTGTGGGAACCCGACAACGACGCCAACTGGGGCAACGAGGCCGTCTGGCTCGACACCGCCAAGCGCTTCACCGGCGACCGCGACCTGGACCAACCGCTGGGCGCAACGCACATGGGCCTGATCTACGTCAATCCGGAGGGCCCGAACGCGAGCGGCGACCCGGTGGCCGCGGCCAAGGACATCCGCGTGACCTTTGGCCGCATGGCGATGAACGACGAGGAAACCGTGGCGCTGATCGCTGGCGGCCACACCTTCGGCAAGGCGCACGGCGCCGCGCCCGAGGCGCACAAGGGCCCCGCGCCCGAAGGCGCGCCGCTCGAGGCGCAGGGCCTGGGCTGGAACAGTGACTACGGCAGCGGCCACGGCAAAGACACCATCTCCAGCGGCATCGAAGTGACCTGGACGACCACGCCCGCGCGCTGGAGCAACGACTACTTCGAGCACCTGTTCAAGTACGAGTGGGAGCTGACGAAGTCGCCCGCCGGCGCCAAACAGTGGGTGGCCAAGGACGCACCGGAGATCATTCCCGACGCGCACATCCCCGGCAAGAAGCACAAGCCGACGATGCTGACCACCGACCTGACGCTGCGCATGGACCCGGAATACGAGAAGATCTCGCGTCGCTTCCGCGACAACCCGCAGGCCTTCGCCGACGCCTTCGCGCGCGCCTGGTACAAGCTGACGCACCGCGATATGGGCCCGCTCGCGCGCTATCTCGGCCCCGAAGTGCCGAAGGAAGAGCTGATCTGGCAGGACCCGCTGCCCGCGGCCACGCACAAGCCCACGGCCGCCGACATTGCAGACGTGAAGGCGAAGATCGCGGCGTCCGGACTCACGGTCTCGCAGCTCGTGTCCACCGCCTGGGCTTCGGCCTCGCCGTTCCGCGGCGGCGACAAGCGCGGCGGCGCCAACGGCGCACGCATCCGCCTCGCGCCGCAGAAGGGCTGGGAAGCCAACACGCCGGGCGAACTGGCCAAGGTGCTGTCCAAACTGGAAGAAGTCCAGAAGGCGTCGGGCAAGCTCTCGCTGGCCGACGTGATCGTGCTGGCCGGTGGCGCCGGCATCGAGCAGGCGGCCAAGGCAGCCGGTGTCAGCGTCGACGTGCCGTTCGTGCCGGGCCGCGTCGATGCCACGCAGGACAAGACCGACGTCGAGTCCTTCGGCTTGCTCGAGCCCGTGGCCGACGGCTTCCGCAACTACTTCAAGGGTCCAGCCGGCGTGGCCGTCGAGCATCTGCTCGTCGACAAGGCGCAGCAGCTCACGCTGACTGCGCCCGAGATGACGGCGCTGGTCGGTGGCCTGCGCGTGCTGGGCGCCAACAGCGGCGGTAGCAAGCACGGTGTATTCACCGACAAGCCAGGCGTGCTGTCGACCGACTTCTTCGTCAACCTGCTCGACATGGGCACCGAGTGGAAGCCGGCCGGCGGCAACTACGAGGGCCGGGATCGCAAGAGCGGCAAGACCAAGTGGACCGCCACGCGCGTGGACCTCGCGTTCGGTTCGAACTCGGTACTGCGCGCACTGGCCGAGGTGTATGCGAGCGCCGACGCGAAGGAGAAGTTCGTCAAGGACTTTGTCGCCGCATGGGCGAAGGTGATGAACCTCGATCGCTTCGACCTTGCCTGAACCAGGAGCCGACACAATGGCAAAGATCAAATCGGCCGGCGCGCCGGTCATCAACATCGGTATCAGCGAAAAGGATCGCTCGGCCATCGCCGGCGGGCTCAGCCACCTGCTGGCCGACACCTACACGCTGTACCTGACGACGCACAACTTCCACTGGAACGTCACCGGGCCGATGTTCAACACGCTGCATGCGATGTTCATGGCCCAGTACACCGAGCTGTGGAACGCGGTCGACCCGATCGCCGAGCGCATCCGCTCGCTCGGCCTGCCGGCCCCGGGCTCGTATGCGCAGTTCGGCAAGCTCAGTTCGCTGAAGGACGCACCGGGCGTGCCACCGAAGGCACTGGAGATGGTGCGCATCCTGGTCGAATGCCACGAGGCCGTGGCACGCACCGCACGCGGCGTGTTCCCATTGGCCGACAAGGCTGGCGACGAGCCCACCGCCGACCTGCTGACGCAGCGGCTGACGGTTCACGAGCAGGCGGCGTGGATGCTGCGCTCGCTGCTCGAGGAGTAAGCCGGCGCTCTCAGCCGATGTGCGTGTTCGTGTGCGTGTGAGCGCGCCATAGGCGCGGCACCGGTCGGGTCTCTACAGGGCCAGACTGCCGACACTGGTGCCGCCGCACACATACAGCACCTGGCCGGTGACGAAGCCGCTTTCTTCGGCGATGAAGAAGCGCACCGCATGCGCCACGTCGGCCGGCTGGCCCAGGCGCTTGACGGGGATGCCGGCGGCGATCTGCGCCACTTTCGGGTCGTCCACCGGGATGACGCCTTGGAACATGTCGGTCTGGATCGGTCCGGAAGCGACCACGTTGACGGTGATGCCGAAGGGCGCCAGTTCCAGTGCCCAGGTGCGTGCCATGCCCAGCATGCCGGCCTTGGTGGCGGCATAGGCGGTGCGCGTGGCCAGCCCCAGCGCGCCGCGCGAGGACAGCAGCACGATGCGGCCGAAGCCCGCCGCCTTCATCGCCGGCACGCAAGCCTGCGCCAGCAGGATGGCGCTGGACAGGTGGATGTCGACCAGTGTGTCCAGGTCATCGAGCTTCACGTCCTGCAGCAGCGCCGGCAGGATCACTCCGGCGTTGTGGATCACCGTGTCGGGCGCGAAGCGATGGGCGACGTCCTCGGCCGCGGCGGCCGTGGCCGCGCGGTTGGCCAGATCGACCTGGACCGAATGCAGATGCTCGTGCGTGAAGGGCGGCGCACGCCGCGCCATCGACACCACCGCCCAGCCGTTGTCCAGCAGCTGGCGGCAGAGCTCCAGACCGATTCCGGCGCTGGCGCCGGTAACCACCGCCATGCGCATCGTGTCCATTGCGATCCCTCCTTGGCAGGCCGTGCGTTGAGTGTGCGAAGCTCGTCAATCGTCAATCGTCAATCGACCGCTGGCAGGCGATGGATCAGTTCTTCGCCCTCGCTGCTGCTGCGATTGACGTTGCGCGGCACCGGCCAGGCCTGCATGCGCGCCGGGTCGGTGGGTGTGATCAGCGCCATCAGGGCGGCGACGTCCTGTTCTTCGCGGCTCAGCCACTGCGCCCAGTGCTCGCGCTCCATGATCACCGGCATGCGGTCATGGATCGGCGCCATCAAGGCATTCGCCTCGGTGGTGATGATGCAGCAAGTGAGCAACCACTCGCTGTCCGGCAAAGCGTTCGGCGCGCGCCAGGCTTCGAACAGGCCGGCAAAGGCGAACAGCGGCTGCTCGCCATCGGCATGGCGCGGGCTGATGTACCAGGGCTGCTTGCCGCTGGATGTGGCCTGCCATTCGTAGAAGCCGCTGGCCGGCAGCAGGCAGCGGCGCCGCCGCACGGCCTGGCGGAAGGACGGCTTCTCGGCGATGCCCTCGAGACGCGCATTGTTCAGCTTGGCCGCCAGCTTGGCATCCTTGGCCCAGTGCGGCAACAGGCCCCAGCGCATCAGTTCGGCCACGCGCTCGCCTTCCCGGGTGTCGTGCACCACCGGCACCGGCGTCATCGGCGTCACGTTCCAGCGCTTCGGAAAGGGGGTCACGCGCGTCACGCTGAAGCCGCTGATGAGCGTGTTCGGGTCGTAGGCCACGACATAGCGTCCGCACATGGTGCGCATGGTGACATGCCTTGCCCTTCCCCTCCATTTGGGGGAGCCCGATGGAGGGCCCCCAACGGCTCCGCCCTCGTGGTGATGGTGCCGCGGCGGCATGCGCAGGACGATGAAGCCCTGTGTCGAAGCCTGCGAGGAGAGCCCCATGAACCTGTGCAACAGCCTGATGTGGTGGCGCGCGGCACGCGCCAGGCCCGCGGCCCGCCCGGCCACGCCGGACTGGGTCAACGCGACGCTCGATGCGCCGCAGGCGGAGGCGGCGGACGGCGTGCGCCGCTGTGGCTGGTTCGACTCCAGCCACGAGCTGCATGCCGGCGTGCAGGTCACCGAGCACCTGACGCCCGAACGCGTGGCCAACGAGGTGCCGCTGGGCTGGTGGCTGGACTGGCAGTCGAGCGGGCCCGCGCCCTCAGTGCGCTGCGGGTAAGCTCGCGGTGGCGCGGTGGTCCAAGGCCGCAGCAGGAGAGCGATGATGAAAGCAGTCTGGAACGGCGTGCTCGTTGCCGAGAGCGACGACACCGTGGTCGTGGAAGGCAACCAC
>DASQFA010000255.1:0-4345 GCA_035633375.1 Rubrivivax sp. | reverse complement strand
TCCAGATGCGCCGCGACAACGACGTGCTGCGCCTGGAACGCCGCCGCTGAGCCCCAGCCGCTGCCTTTCGATCGGGCGCGCGTCGATGGCCGTCGACGGCGCATAGCCGCTCGCGAAACACCGAATTCATTCACCGCAGAGTAACGGAGGGCGCAAAGTTGGCGCAGAGGAAATGCAATGGATTCAAATCGTTTCCTGTATTTCTCTGCGGACTCTCTGCGTCCTTCGTTCCTCTGCGGTGAAGGCGGCTTGTATTCGGCGGCTTTGCGCCGCAAGCAGCCCGTCGCGGTCTGATTGGCACCAGTCCAGTGAACTTCGCCTTGGTGTGGCCATGCCATGCCATCGATCGTGGGCAGCAGCCGGCCCAGTCACGGCAGGGACAAGACGGCTGCGTACGATCGTGCTAAAACGCCAGGCATCATGTGATGCGGCCACACGGCCCGGGAGGCAGCGACGATGGACCTGAACTTCACCGCCGACGAGCTGGCCTTTCGCGAAGAGGTCCGAGACTGGGTGTCCCACCACCTGCCCAAGGCCACCAGCCACAAGGTGCACAACGCGCTGCGCCTGGACCGTCAGGACCAGCAGGGCTGGGCCAGGATCCTCGGCAAGAAGGGCTGGCTGATCTACAACTGGCCCAAGCCCTTTGGCGGCCCGGGCTGGAGCTCGGTGCAAAAGCACCTGTTCGAGGAGGAATGCGCGCGCGCCGGAGCGCCGCGCATCGTGCCTTTCGGCCCGGTGATGGTGGCGCCGGTGATCATGGCCTTCGGCAACGCTGAGCAGCAGCAGCGCTTCCTGCCCGGCATCGCCAGCGGCGAGGTCTGGTGGAGCCAGGGGTACAGCGAACCCGGCGCGGGCTCGGACCTGGCCTCGCTGAAGTGCAAGGCCGAACGCCAGGGCGACACCTACCTCGTCAACGGCCAGAAGGCCTGGACCACGCTCGGCCAGCACGGCGAATGGATCTTCTGCCTGGTGCGCACCAGCAGCGAGGGCAAGCCGCAGACCGGCATCAGCTTCCTGCTCATCGACATGAAGAGCCCGGGCATCAGCGTGCGCCCGATCATCACCATGGACGGCGAGCACGAGGTCAACGAGGTCTGGTTCGACAACGTCGTCGTGCCCGCGGCCAACCTGGTGGGCGAGGAGAACAAGGGCTGGACCTATGCCAAGCACCTGCTCGCGCACGAGCGCACCAACATCGCCGACGTCAACCGAACCAAGCGCGAGCTCGAGCGGCTGAAACGCATCGCCAAGCTCGAGGGCGTGTACGACGATGCGCGCTTGCGCGACCAGATCGCGCTGCTCGAGATCGACGTGGTGGCGCTGGAGATGATGGTGCTGCGCGTGCTGTGGGCCGAAAAGAGCGGCAAGCAGAGCCTGGACGTGGCCGGGTTGCTGAAGATCCGCGGCAGCGAGATCCAACAGCGCTACAGCGAGCTGATGATGCTGGCGGGCGGGCCGAGCACCGTGCCCTATGTGCGCGAGGCGATGGACGCCGGCTGGCAGGGTGACCTGGCGGTGGCAGCGCATTGCCTGCCCTTGGCCGGCACCTACTTCAACCAGCGCAAGACCACGATCTATGGCGGCAGCAACGAGGTGCAACGCAACATAGTTGCCCAGACCGTGCTCGGCTGAGGCCGAGCCCGCTCTGCGCGAAGCGCAGGACACTTCGCTCCCTTCCCCTGCCCCTTCCCCCCAAGGAGGAAGGGGTTCCAGAAAGACAGACGAGTACGCGAGGCTACCCACATGGACTTCGAATTCAGCGACGAACAGGAACAGTTGCGTGACGCGGTGCGGCGCTGGGTGGACAAGGATTTCGCCTTCGAGCGCCGCCATGCACTGGCCAAGGCCGGCGGCAAGACGCGCCAGGTGCTGGGCGAGCTGAACAATCTCGGCCTGGCCGGCCTGGCCGTGCCCGAGGCGCATGGCGGCATGGGTTTCGGCGCGGTCGAGGCCATGGTGGTGATGGAAGAACTCGGCCGCGGCCTGGTGAACGCGCCCTATGCGCAGGCCGCACTGGTGGCTCCCACATTGCTGTCGGGCGCGAGTGCTGCGGTGCAGGCCGATTGGCTGCCGAGGATCGCCAGCGGTGAAGCGCTGGTGGTGCTGGCGCAGCAGGAGCGTAGTTCGCGCTACCGCTTGCACCAGGTGAGCATGCGCGCCAGCGAATCCGCCGGCAACTGGCGCCTGAGTGGTACCAAGACCGTGGTGCCGGCGGGTGACGAGGCCGATGCCTTCATTGTCTCGGCACGAGTGGCCGGCGCTGACGACGATGCCGATGGCATCGCGCTGTTTCTGGTGGAACGTGGCGCGGTAGGTGTCAGCACAAAGGGCTACCCCACGCAGGACGGCGCCCGCGCCGCCGATCTGGTGCTGAACGACGCGCCGGGGCTGCTGATCACACGCCAGGGCCATGCCGCGCTGGAACACGGCGTCGATGTCGGCATCGCCGCGCTGTGCGCCGAGGCCGTGGGGCTGATGGACCGCATGGTCGCGCTCACCGTGGACTACATGCACCAGCGCAAGCAGTTCGGCGTGGCCATCGCCAGCTTCCAGGCGCTGCGGCACCGCATCGCCGACGTGAAGATGCAGCTTGAGCTGGGTCGCTCGATGAGCTACTTCGCCAGCCTCAAGCTCGCAGAGGCCGCGCCGCAGAGGCGCCGCGCCCTGTCGCAGGCCAAAGTGCAGCTCGGCAATTCGATGCGTTTCGTGGGCCAGCAATGCACGCAGATCCACGGCGGCATCGGTGTCACCGACGAATACATATCCAGCCACTACTTCAAGCGCCTGACCATCCTCGAAATGACTTTCGGCGACACGCTGCATCACCTGGGCCAGGCCAGCGCGCGCATGCAGGACAGCGCCGGCGTGTTTGCCTGACAAGGCCCGCGCGGGCCGTGCACCTTCCCGCCAATTCGCTGCATCCGGCCACGCGGGCCGAATGGCGTGCCTGGCTCGAAGCGCACGCCATGCGGCGCGAGGGCCTGTGGCTGGTGATCTGGAAGAAGGCCAGCGGCAACACGCCCTTGGCCTATGACGATATCGTCGAAGAGGCACTGGCCTTCGGCTGGGTCGACAGCAAGACGAACGGCCTGGACGAGCACCGATCGATGCTGTGGCTGGCACCGCGCAAGCCGGGCAGCCTGTGGTCCAGGCCGAACAAGGAACGCGTGCAACGTCTGCAGGCGGCCGGGCTGATGGCTGCCGCCGGGCAGGCCAAGGTGGACGCCGCCCGATCCGACGGCACCTGGTCGGCGCTGGACGGCGTCGAGGCGCTCGAGGTGCCGGACGATCTGCGTCAGGCGCTGGCGCGGCACCCGAATGCGGCGCGCCACTTCAACGCCTTCCCGCGCTCGGCCAAGCGCGGCATCCTCGAATGGGTGCTGCAAGCCAAGCGGGCCGACACACGCGCCAGACGGATCGAGGAGACCGCCCGACTGGCCGAGCACAATGTCCGCGCCAATCAATGGCAACGCAAGGACCCGCCCAAGCCATGAACCACAGCCTCACCGATGTGCAAGGCCTGAGTGTCGGCCACTTCACCGACAGCCGGCGGCCCACCGGCTGCACCGTGGTGCTGTGCCCGCAAGGCGCGGTGGCCGGCGTCGACGTGCGCGGCGCGGCGCCCGGCACGCGCGAGACCGATCTGCTCAGGCCCGACAACATGGTCGAGCAGGTGCACGCCATCCTGCTCACCGGCGGCAGCGCCTTCGGCCTGGATGCCGCCGGCGGTGTGATGCGCTGGCTCGACGAGCGCGGTTTCGGCCTGCAGGTGGGCGCCTTGCGCGTGCCCATCGTGCCGGCCGCGGTGCTGTTCGACCTGTGGGTCGGCGATGCGCGCATCCGCCCCGATGCGCAGGCCGGTTACCTGGCCTGCCAGGCCGCCGGCACCGATGCGCCGGCGCAGGGCAACGTCGGCGCTGGCGCCGGTTGTTCGGTGGGCAAGCTGTTCGGTATCGAGCGCTGCATGCGCGGCGGCATCGGCACGGCGTCGATGAAGGTCGGCGCCATTACCGTCGGCGCGCTGATCGCGGTGAATGCCACCGGCGATGTCATTGACCCGGTTGACGGCCATATCGTCGCCGGCACGCGCGGCGACGACGGCCGCCCACGCAGCGCCACCGCGGCCATGGCGCGCGGCGAGCTGCCGGCGCGTGCCGTGGCCGGCATGGCCACCACCATCGGCATCATCGCCACCGATGCTGTGCTCACCAAGTCGCAGGCCAACAAGCTGGCGACGATGGCCCACGACGGCCTGGCGCGCTGCATCGACCCGCTGCACACCATGGCCGACGGCGACACGCTGTTCACGCTGGCCACCGGCGCCTCGGGCAAGGCGGGCGAG
>DASQFA010000254.1:0-3032 GCA_035633375.1 Rubrivivax sp. | reverse complement strand
GGCAGGCGCAGCACGTCGTAGTAGAAGCCGTCGTCCTCGTCCCACATTTCGTCGTGCTGCTCACCCACCCGGTCCATCGCGCCGGCGATGAACAGCGTGTGCTGGAAGAACTTCTCGACGAACTCCTCGTACAGCGGCTCGTGCAGCGCCAGCTCGACCGCGATGCGCAGCATCTGCTGGCTGAAGAAGACCATCCAGGCGGTGCCGTCGGCCTGGTCGAGGTAGCCGCCGGTGGGCAGCGGCGCCGAGCGGTCGAACACGCCGATGTTGTCCAGGCCGAGGAAGCCGCCGTCGAAGACATTGGCACCGGCGCGGTCCTTGCGGTTGACCCACCAGGTGAAGTTGACGAGCAGCTTGGAGAAGGCGTACTTCAGGAACTCGATGTCGCCGCTGCCGCCGCGCCGCTGCTTGTCCATCAGGTACAGCTGCAGCGTGGCCCAGGCATGCACGGGCGGGTTCACGTCGCCGAAGTTCCACTCGTAGGCCGGCAGCTGGCCATTGGGGTGCAGGTAGTCGTTGCGCAGCATCAGGTCGAGCTGCTGCTTGGCGAAATCGGGGTCCACCATGCCCAGCGGGATCATGTGGAAGGCCAGGTCCCAGGCCGCGTACCAGGGGTACTCCCACTTGTCGGGCATCGAGATGATGTCGTCGTTGAACATGTGCGACCACTCGGCGTTGCGCACGCGCCGGCGTTCGTGCCTGGGCAAATGGTGGCCCGCGCCATGCTCGTCGAGCCACAGGTCGAGGTCGTAATAGAAGTACTGCTTGGTCCACAGCATGCCGGCCAGCGCCTGGCGCATGACGTTGGCGCGGTCCTCGTCCGCCGCCACGGAAGGCGGCGTGATCGAGGCGTAGAACGCATCGGCCTCGGCCAGGCGCTGCGCGAAGACCGCGTCGAAATCGGCGAAGGCATCGGTCTTGGCATCCGGCACGCGTGTCGTGAGGCGCAGCCGGATGTGCTGCGTGCCGCCCGCGCCGACCTGCAGCGCATGGTGCGACGCCATCTTGGTGCCGGTTTGCGCCGGGTTCACTGCCGCGGCGTCGCCCTGCACGACGCAGTGGTGGAAAGCGTCCTTGACGTAGCGCGAGGCGTTCTGTCCGCCGAACAGCCGCCGGTGGTTGGTCTCGTTCTCTGTGAAGAGCAGCGGCACCTGGCCTTCGACGTGCAGGTAGTAGTCGTCCAGCGATTCCTGGAACAACGCATCGGTGTGATGTGCGTGCACCACCGTGTGGCCTGTACCTGGCATCTGCTTCAGCTGCGGCTTCGAGCCGCCGCCCTTGTGCGACCAGGTGTTGCGGAACCACAGCGTCGGCAACACATGCAGCGGCGCCGCATCGGGGCCGCGGTTGGCGACGCTGATGCGCACCAGCACATCGTCGGGTGCCGCCTTGGCGTATTCGACGAAGACGTCGAAGTAGCGGTTGCCGTCGAACACGCCGGTGTCGAGCAGTTCGTACTCGGCCTCGTGCCTGCCGCGCGCGCGATTGGTGCGCACGATGTCGTCGTACGGATAGGCCGCCTGCGGGTACTTGTACAGGTACTTCATGTACGAGTGCGTGGGCGTGCTGTCGAGGTAGAAGTAGTACTCCTTCACGTCCTCGCCGTGGTTGCCTTCGCTGTTGGCCAGGCCGAAGGCACGCTCCTTGAGGATCGGGTCTTGCCCGTTCCACAGCGCCAGCGCGAAGCACAGCACCTGGTGGTCGTCGCTGATGCCGGCCAGCCCATCCTCGCCCCAACGGTAGGCGCGCGATCGCGCCTGGTCGTGGCTGAAGTAGTTCCAGGCGTCGCCGTCGGCGCTGTAGTCCTCGCGCACCGTGCCCCATTGGCGCTCGCTCAGGTACGGGCCCCAATCCTTCCAGTGAGCCTGGCGGGTGCGCGACTCTTCGAGCCGGCTCCTTTCTGCGTCTGCGTTCATGGTCCTCCCGTTGCGGTGAATGCGGCGTCATGCGGCGACGCCTAGCGCCATGAGTATCGGGCCGGAATGATGCGGCGCCTGGCACCGACCAGGGTCACCCCTGTCATGACGCTGTCATCCGCGTCATGCACCGACTCGGGCCAGAGACGTCAGTCCTTCAGGCGGATGATCCTGTTGCCCTGCAGGCCCAGGCCGGCCATCAGCCCCTTCTGGCTGAAGATGCAGGCACAGATGTCGTCCTTGGCCGTGGTGGTGGTCAAGGTCTTGGCCCTGCCCTCGTCCATGACCACGACGCTGGGGCCGACGCCGACCTCGAAGCCCTCGTTCGCGCCGAGCGGGTGCTGCCGGCCGACACCAACCCCGAACAAATCGGAGCGGGCCGAAGGCGGGCGGCAGCCCGGGCCGACCGACAGCGCACGGTCAGTGAACCAGCCCTCAGCCTTGGGCGTAGATCGGCCTGACGAGGGTTACATATCGATGTATGGCGATTTGTATGGCCAGCTGGTGCTAAGCTGCGCCGATGAGTGGAGCTCGCTTCGAGTGGGACGCCGACAAGGATGCAGCGAACCAGGCCAAGCATGGCGTCTCGTTCTATCTGGCGCAGCTCGCGTTCGCAGACCCCGCGCGCGTCATCGCGCGTGATCTGGACCACAGTGCAACCGAAGAACGCTTCTATTGCTTCGGCAAGGTCGACTCTGGCGTGCTGACGGTGAGGTTCACCTATCGCGGCGGTGTCATTCGCATCATCGGCGCCGGTCATTGGCGCAGGGGAAAGGCTGTCTATGAGCAGGAAAACGATCTACACGAATGAGCGTCTGGGAAGACTCGAAGTCGTTCCCGACTTTCTGCCTGCCCCGGCCGAACTCGCCTTCCGCGACGAGGGCATCAAGGTGACCCTGGCGCTGAGCAGGAAGAGTGTCGAATTCTTCAAGGCCGAGGCGTCCAAGCACAGCACGCAGTACCAACGAATGATCCGTCGCCTGCTGGACGCCTATGTCGATGCCCAGGCGGCGTCGGCGTCGAGAGGCCCGGCCAAGCGTCCGCCACGCAAGCGGGCGGCTGCGGACCGAGCGTGAGCCGCTCGATCGGCAGCAGGATCGGCGGCCGGGCGGCTGC
>DASQFA010000253.1:0-1545 GCA_035633375.1 Rubrivivax sp. | reverse complement strand
ACGATGCGCTGCGACAGCGCGAAGTGCTTGGTGGCGTGCACCTTGGCGTCTTGCGACACCGAGGGCGAGCCGTTGTACTGGTAGTGGTAGTCCTGCAGCGTGCACTCACCCGCCTTGTCGCAGATGCCGCAGTCCACCGGGTGATTCAGGGTGATGAACTGCAGCGTCTCCTTGCGCCGCGCGCGCACCTTTTCCGAATCGGTGAGCACGCGCATGCCCTTGCTGATGGGCATGTTGCAGGCAATGTCGAGCCAGCCGCTGCCCTCGGGCTGGCCTTCGTTGCTGACTTCGACCATGCAGATACGGCAATTGCCCGGCACCGACAATTGCGGATGCCAGCAGAAGTAGGGGATGAAATGGCCGCTCGCCTTGGCCGCCTGCATGACGGTCTGGTTGTCTTCGGCCTGCACCGGCTGGCCGTTGATGAAGAACTCGATCACGCCAGTCCCCCTGGGCGCTGCGTGGCGGGGTCCGCCCCGGTCTGGGTGAACATCGCAGTCTGCAGCCCCGCGGCGCTGGCCTCGGGCTGCGCCGCGGGCGGCACTTCGAGCCGCCCGTCCAGCCGCGAGCGCTTGTGTTCGATGAAATACTCGAACTCATCGCGGTACTTGTCGATGATGCCGATGGTGGCGTAGCCCGCCGCGTCGCCCATGCCGCAGATGGTGGTGCCGTCGTTGGCCTTGCTGATGCGAATGAGCTGTTCGATGTCCTGCGGCTGACCCTGGCCGGCGACGATGCGGTCGATGATGCGGTGCATCCAGCCCATGCCCTCGCGGCAGGGGGTGCACTGGCCGCAGGATTCGTGGTGGTAAAAGCGCAGGAGGATCTGCAGCAGGCGCACCATGCACGTGCCTTCGGCAATGACCACCATGCCGCCCGAGCCGACGCCCGAGCCGGCCTTGCTCAGCGACGCATGGTCGTAGGTCACGCTCTCGATCTCGGCGGCGGTCAGCACCTTGGTCGAGATGCCGCCGGGCACGATGCACTTGATCTTGCTGCCGTTCAGGCCGCCACCGCAGTCCTCGAAGATGAACCTGGCCAGCGGGTAGCCATACTCGAGCTCGTACACGCCGGGGCGCTGCACATGGCCGGAGATTGACACGAGCTGCGTGCCCGGGCTCTTGGCGGTGCCCACCTGGCGGAAGGCCTCGGCGCCATTCGCCACGATGCCGGCGACATTCGACAGCGTCTCGACGTTGTTGATGACCGTCGGGCGCTGGTACAGGCCACGCACCGTCAGGCGCGGCGGGCGGTTGCGCGGATATCCCTTCTTGCCCTCGATCGAGGTGATCAGCGCCGAGGCCTCGCCGCAGACGTAGGAGCCGGCGCCGCGGTAGACGACGATGTCGCAGCTGAAGCCGCTGCCCAGGATGCGCTCGCCGAAGAAGCCCGCGGCATAGGCCTCCTCGACCGCCGCCGCAAGGCGCCGGTAGGGCAGGTCGAACTCGCCGCGGATGTAGACGAAGGCATGCCGCACCTGCAGCGCGTAGGCCGATATCAACATCGATTCGAGCAGCAGGTGCGGCGCGTGCTCGAGGATCCAGC
>DASQFA010000252.1:0-5957 GCA_035633375.1 Rubrivivax sp. | reverse complement strand
AGCGCCAGCGCGTACAGCAGCGCCTGCAGGTGGTAGCCCTGTTCGCCCATGGCGCGCGCCAGCGCCGCGCGGCCGTAGTCGGCGGGCGTGTCGCCCAGGTGGTTGGACTTCCAGTCGAGCACGAAGTAGCGCCCGCCGTGCTCGAACACCAGGTCGATGAAGCCACGCAGATAACCGCGCAGCATGCCGAAGCCGAAGTGCGGCCCGTCATAACCCTGGCGCCGCAGCAGGTGCGTCAGCGCCAGGTCGTCCAGCTGCTCGGCCGGCAGGTGGAACTCCATCTCCACCTGCTTGCGAGCAGCCGGTACATCGGCCAGCCGAAAGCCGCCGGGCAGCGGTGTGTTCAGCACATCGTGCAGCATGCGCGCCAGCATGTCGGCCCACCGGGGCGGCGTGTCCTGGCTTGGCAGCGCCTGCGCAAAGCGCTGCAATGCGGCGCCCACCGCCGCGGGCCAGCCTGTGGGGTCAGTGAAGTCGATGCGCTCGAACACCGCATGCAGGCACTCGCCGGCCACGGCACCGCGCGGAAAGTGCAGGATGTCGTCGGCGTCGATCCACGCAGCCCCGGCCGGCGCCCCTGGCCCGGCCGCGGCATTCTCCGCAGCCTGTGGTGCAGGCGGCACGGTTGCCTGCGCCGCGTCTGGCGGGGTATCCACGCGCAGGTCGTGGTCGAGCGCGGCATCGTCGTGCCGCGCGCCATGCGCCAGGCTGCTGTAGCTGCCGATCCACCAGCCCGGCGCGATGTGCGCCGGCGCCGGCAACGCGGCCAGCGCTTCCGCAGGCGGGCGCAGCGGTGGCAGCGGCAGGCCCGGACCCATTGGCAGGGCGCCCTGCACCACGTGCGGCGCTTGCTGCTGCGCCAGCGCGGCCCATGCGGCGTCGATGTCGCTCGCGCCCAAGCTGTTCTTCAACCAGGCTTGCGGCGAAAGCCCCGCCCCGGCCACCAGCCAGTTCAGCCGGGCGCGGCAGCTCTCGCTGACACTCAGGTGCTTGCCATGCTTGCGCCGGTACGGCCCGACCACCAGGTAGCAGCGATGCACCGCGCGCGTCAGCGCCACATAGATCAGGCGCATGCCTTCGGCCGCGCTCTCCAGTGCCATCTGTTCGGCTATGGGTGCGGCCTGCTCCTTGTCCAGGCTGCGAAAGTCGAGCAGCGCATCACCGTCTTCGTCGTGGTACTCGCGCACGCCGGCGGCGCGCGAGCCGCCGGCGTGGCCGTCCCACAGCGTCGGGCAGAAGACCAGCGGGTACTCCAGGCCCTTGGACTTGTGCATCGTCACCACCTGCACCAGGTCGCGGTCGGATTCCAGGCGCAGCTGCACCGCATCGTCGATGCGCGACTCACTGCGCTGCGCCTGCAGCCAGCGCAGCAACGCCTCGGGCGCGGCATGCTGCTCGGCGGCCTCGTGCAGGCATTCGGCCAGATGCCGCAGGTTGGTCATGCGCCGCTCGCCGTCGGGGCGCGCCAGCAGCCGGCGGCTCACGCCTTCGGCCCGCATCCAGCGGCGCAGCATCAGGCCCACGCCGCGCTGCAGCCAGGTCTCGCGGTAGCCGGCAAAGCGTGTGATGCAGTCCAGCAGCGCCGCCTCGTCGGCGGACATCGCCTGCAGCGCGGCCGCGTCCAGGCCCATCAGTTCGGTGGCCAGCGCGGCGCGCAGCAATGGCGCACGCGTCGGCTCCAGGATGGCGGCGAGCAGGCGTTCGAGCTCGGCCGCGTCGGCGCTGTCGAAGACGCTGGCCTGCGACAGCTCCACGCTGCCCACGCCCACGTGCGCGAGTGCGCGCCGCATCGCACTGCCATGCGCATGGCTGCGCACCAGCACGGCGATGTCGCCGGCCGCCAGCGGCCGATCGCCGAGCGTGATTTCGCCGCGCCGCGCCGCACCCAGCAAGCGGGCGATCTCCGCCGCGCAGGCGTCGAGTGCGGCCTGCAGCGCCGCTTTCTTGTGCAGCGGCTCGCCGTCGCGCCCGCGCGGCAGGCGCCACAGTTGCAGCGCGGCGCGCGGCTGGCTGCGGTCGAGCAGCGCCTTGCGCGGCTTGGCGCCGTAGCCCACCGCGCGATAGTCCAGGCCCGGCAGCATGAAGGCACGTGCATTGGCACCGAACAGCGCGTTCAGCGCGCTCAGCAGCTCGGGCGTCGAGCGCTGGTTCTGGGCCAGCGTGTACTCGGCCTGCGCTTCGCCGCGCGCGCGCAGGTAGGTGTGCAGGTCGGCGTTGCGGAAGCTGTAGATGGCCTGCTTCGGGTCGCCCACCAGGAACAGCGGCGCCGCGCTGCCGGCGTACACGGCATGGAAGATCGCGAACTGCAGCGGGTCGGTGTCCTGGAACTCGTCGATCAGCGCGGCCGCGAAGCGTGTGCGCAGCGCCTGCGCCAGAGACTCACCGCCCTCGCCGCCGAGCCGCTGGTGCAGGTTGTAGAGCATGTCGTCGAAAGCGGTGACGCGCATCTCGCGCTTGGCCTGGCGCAGTTGCCGCGGCCCTTCGAGCAGCAGTTCGCGCAGCAGCTGCAGGCGTTGCAGCGTCAGTGCCTCGTCGCGCGCGGCGTGCAGGCCCAGCAGGGCTTCGGCGCACGCGAAGAAGGCGTGCGGCGCGGGCGGCGCCTTGCCCTTGTTCGGCTTGAGTCGCGCCGCGCTCAGCAGATCGAGCTTGTTCAGCCCGGCCAGCGAGCTCGGTGCATCGCGCTGTGCCAGCAGTTCGTCCCAGGCATCGATGGCCTGCTGCAGCGACTCCAACTTGTAGGTGTTGCCGTTCAGTCGCGGGCGGGCTTCGCGCACGATGCCGACGATGGTCTCGCGCTGGCCGAGCCACAGCGCTCGTGCGGCATCGAACGCGGCGTGCAGCGCCAACGCGTCGGGCGGCAGGGTGGGCTGGTCCAGCGCCGCGGGCCAGAGCATCTGCGCCAGCGGCTTGGCCAGCCGGCGCTCGAGCAGGGCGGCCAGGCTGACGGGGCTGTCCTTCATGTCGAGCAAGTGGCCGGCCAGGCCGGGGGACAGCGCTTCGCCGGCCACATGCCGGCGCCAGAAATCGTGCACGACGTCCAGGCGCATGTCGCTGTCGTCGCGCAGCAGCGTCAGCGCCATCGGCATGCCGGCGCTGAAAGGTGTTTCGGCCAGCGCGCGCTGGCAGAAGCCGTGGATGGTGAAGATCGAGGCCTCGTCGAAGGTCTGCAGCGCCAGATCCAGGCGCAGCGCCATGTCGTCGTCGCTCGAAGCGTGCCGCTGGCGCAGGCTGTGCAGCAGATCGGGCACGAAGCTGTCGCTCGCGTCGGGCCCGGTGCCGCGCAGTTGCGCCAGTGTTTGGGCGATGCGGCTGCGGATGCGCTCGCGCAGTTCGGCCGTGGCGGCGTTGGTGAAGGTCACGACCAGGATGTCCTGCACCGGCAACTGGCGCTCGAGAAGCAGCCGCAGGTACAGGCCGCACAGGTTCCAGGTCTTGCCGGTGCCGGCCGAGGCCTCGATCAGGCGCGTGCCGCTCAGCGGGCAGCCGAAGACGTCGAAGGCCTCGGTGCCCTTGGTCGGATGCGGCACGCCGTGATCCTGGTTCTCGGCCCGCCCGAGTGGGTTCATGGCTGTGAATGCGAGATGCGCACTCCGGGGTTCGCCCTTGGGACGGTCTGGTGCGATCATGGCTTGATCCGCGCATCCTGAAGATGCTCGCGCAGCGGGCCGAACACGGCTTGTGCGAGCGCTTCGAAGCCTTCATCCAGCGGCTCTTCCACGCCGCGCAGCGCCAGGCGGTAGGCCGGGTCTTCGCCTTCACCGAAGGCCGGCTGCAGCGCCGAAGCCCAGGCGGCAAGGGCCGCGCTGCGGCCCTGTTGCACGAACTGCCAGGCCGCGCGTGGATAGAAATGCAGCGGCGCACACAGGCCGCGCCGGTACAGGCCCAGCAGCGCCTGCAGTTGCGCTGTCGCGTCGGCGCAGTACGCCAATCCGAACTCCCCATCGGCTGATAGCCAGCGGGTGTGCGGCGCCGCGCGTGCCGGCGGGTCGGCGCACAGCGCCAGATGCAGCAGCCAGGCTTCGAGATAGTCGCCGGCGCGGCTGTCGCCGTAGCGCCAGCGCAGCAGTCCTGAAGGGCGCAGGTCGGCAAGCGCCAGCTGCAGCGACCAGCCTTCGCCCTCGACCGCCAGGTCGAGCATCACCCCATGTGGCGGCAGGCAGGGTTCGCGCTGCGCCTCGCCCAGGCGCTGCGCAAACCGCGACAAGGACTGCAGCTCGCGCTGCAATTGCATCTCGCCGATGGCGCCCGTGGGCATCTCGGTACCGGCGCGCGCCAGGCGCAGCGCGGCCGCATCGTCGGCACCCTGCAGCAGCGGCGGCAACAGCCGGCGCGCCAGCGCGGCGCGCCTGCCCGCATTGGGCAGGAAGGGCTCGTCGTCCTGCAGTTCGTCGGCCTCGCGCGGCAGTTCGATGCCCAGGCGGCGGCGTAGCAGGTAGCGGCAGGGGTTGCGGAAGAACTCCACCAGTTGCGTCAGCGTGACCTGGCGCCAGGCGGCATCGGGTGCGGGCAGCGGGCTGCGAAAGAAAGGCTGCAGCAGATCAGGCAGGGGAGTGTGCTCGCCTTCGGCCAGGCCCTCGTCGGCGCCGTCGCTGTCGTCGATGTCGCCGCTGTCGACGTGGCTGTGGCGGGCGTGGTCGTCGGCGCCGGGGTCGGCGCTCGCGCCGGTGTGATGGCGGCGCGATGCCTGCACGCCGGCTGCATCCGCGGCTTCGGCGGTCGTGTCTGCCGGGTCATCGAGGCTCCCGCGCAGTGCTTCGGCCAGCTCGCGGTCATGGCTGCGCAGGCGCACATCGCCGTCGACCTCGAAACAGGCCATCGCGAAGGGCTGCAGCGGGTGTTCGATGACCAGACGCTGCCGCGCCCGCGCCAGCGATGCGCTCGATTGCGGATCGCTGGCGATGGCCGGCAGCAGCAGCTCGAGCAGTTCGGCCACCAGCACCGACGGCGGCAGCACCGAGTTGTCGCGCACGCTGCGCCCGGTGTGGCTCAGGTACAGGCTGTGGCGCGCGGCGAGCAGCAGGTCGAGCATCAGGCCGCGCTCGTCGCTGCGCCGCTGCCGGTCGCCGCGTCGCGGGTGCAGCGCCATCAGGTCGAACTCCAGAGGCCGCTGCGTGGTGGGGAAGGCGCCATCGTTCAGGCCGATGGCGCAGACCACCGCGAAGGGCAGATTGCGCAGGCTGCTCATCGACGCGAAACTGACGCTGCCGCCGGCCACGCCGCCGCGTGCCGGGTCGTCCAGCTGTTGCTGCAGCGCGGCGCGCAGCACGGGCAGCGGCAGCGCCGAGGCCAGGCCGCCGCCGCGCATGTGCTGCGTGAGCTGGCGGATCGCATCCTGCACCTCGCGATGGTCATCCAGCTCGTCGTCTGCGGGCTGCATGAAGTCATCCAGCATGCCGAACAGCGTGGCGGCCCATTGCACAGGGCTTTGCGGCCGCTGCAGACGCTGGTGCAGGCGCTGCAGGCTGCTGGCGAAGTGCCAGAACGCACCCAGCGCCGCCGCGCGCGAGCCCTCGGCGTCGCCCGCGCCGAGCAGGCCGGCGAAGGGCTCGCCCGCCTGCGCCGGCAGCGCGTAGCCCAGGAACAGCCGCTGCAGTGCATCGTCGAGCGTGTGCCGCGGGCGCGAAGGCAGCTTGAAGCTGGCCAGGTGCCGGGCGTCGAGCGCCCAATGAAAGCCGGCGTCCAGCAGCCAGGCATGCACCTGCGCCAGCGCCGCGTCGTCCAGGCCGAAACGCCGCGCCACCAGCGGCTGCTGCAGCACGTCGAACAGGGCGCTGGCGCTGCAGCGCGAGTCTGCCAAAGCCAGCAGCGCGAGCAGGGTGCGCGCCGGCAGGTTGACGCCGCTGCGCCGGCGGCCGCACAGCGCGTAGGGGATGTAGCGCTCCTTCGGCGCCGTGCCGAAGAGTGCGTCGATCAGCGGTGCGGCCGCGTCCAGGTCGGGCGTGACCACCAGGATGTCG
>DASQFA010000251.1:0-8896 GCA_035633375.1 Rubrivivax sp. | reverse complement strand
CAGGTTGTCCGACAGCACGATGCCCAGCATGGCCGCCATGAACAGCATCAGCTGGCTGAAGAACTTGCCGGCCGGGTCGTCGTGGTGAAGATAGAAGGCCGCGTACAGGATGATCAGCAGCCCCATGCCGGTGATCAGCGTTGCGAACATCCAGGCCAGGCCGTCGAGGCGGAAGTTGGCGTTCAGGCCGATCGCCGGCACCCATTCGGCCTGGCGCAGCAGCACCTCTCCGGCGAAAACGCCCGGGGCCAGCCACAGCAGCAGCGCGAACGCAGTGCCCGCCACTGCGGCTGCGGCCCAGGCCGTCAGGCGGCGCCGCGCCAGCGTGTCGACACGCCCCGCAGCGAAGCACAGCGTGGTGCCGGCCAGCAGCGGCAACAGGACGATCAGCGCGAGCACATTCATCGCATCGGGCAAGGCGGGGTGAGTCGTGAGGCCGCGCGATTGTATGGACAGCGCCCCCCTTGCACCGAGCCGACGCCCCACCGGGCCTGGCAGACGGCCGCGACGCGCGGGGCGGCGCTTAGAATTGTTTCTTCTTCCGCCATAAGTCCACACCATGCCCACCAGCATCCGCCAGGCCGACCTGATCGAGTCAGTCGCCGCCGCCCTGCAGTACATCAGCTACTACCACCCGGCCGATTTCATCGCCCATCTGGCGCGCGCCTATCAAAGCGAGGCCAGCCCGGCGGCCAAGGACGCGATCGCGCAGATCCTCAGCAACTCGCGCATGTGTGCCGAAGGCCACCGGCCGATCTGCCAGGACACCGGCATCGTCAACGTGTTCCTGAAGATCGGCATGGACGTGCGCTTCGAGGGTTTTGCCGGCAGCATCGAGGATGCCGTCAACGAAGGCGTGCGCCGCGGCTACCTCAACGCCGACAACACGCTGCGCGCCTCGATCGTCGCCGACCCGCAGTTCGAGCGCAAGAACACCCAGGACAACACCCCGGCCGTGGTGCACATGCGCGTGGTGCCGGGCAACACCGTGGACGTGCAGGTCGCGGCCAAGGGCGGCGGCAGCGAGAACAAGAGCAAATTCGTCATGCTCAACCCGAGCGACAGCCTGGTCGACTGGGTCATGAAGACGGTGCCGACGATGGGCGCCGGCTGGTGCCCGCCGGGCATGCTGGGCATCGGCGTCGGCGGCACGGCCGAGAAGGCCATGCTCATGGCCAAGGAAGTGCTCATGGACCCGATCGACATGTTCGAGCTGAAGGCGCGCGGGCCGAAGGACAAGACCGAAGAACTGCGCATCGAGCTGTGCGACAAGATCAACGCGCTGGGCATCGGCGCGCAGGGCCTGGGCGGGCTGACCACGGTGCTCGACGTGAAGATCGCGATGTACCCGACACACGCCGCGGGCAAGCCGGTGGCCATGATCCCGAACTGCGCGGCCACGCGCCACGCGCACTTCGTGCTCGACGGCAGCGGGCCGGCCTATATCGACCCGCCGAGCCTGGACCTTTGGCCCGACGTGCACTGGGCGCCGGACTACAACAAGTCGAAGAAGGTGAACCTCGACACGCTGAGCAAGGCCGAGGTCGCCAGCTGGAAACCCGGCGACACGCTGCTGCTGAACGGCAAGATGCTTACCGGCCGCGACGCCGCGCATCAGCGCATCCAGGACATGCTGGCTTCAGGGAAGAAACTGCCAGTCGATTTCACCAACCGCGTCATCTACTACGTCGGCCCGGTCGACCCGGTGCGCGACGAGGTGGTCGGCCCTGCCGGCCCGACCACCGCCACACGCATGGACAAGTTCACCGAGATGATGCTCGCGCAAACCGGCCTGATCGGCATGATCGGCAAGGCCGAGCGCGGGCCGACCGGCATCGCGGCCATCAAGAAGCACAAGAGCGCCTACCTGATGGCGGTGGGCGGCGCGGCCTACCTGGTGGCCAAGGCCATCAAGGGCGCCAAGGTGGTGGGCTTTGCCGACCTGGGCATGGAGGCGATCTACGAGTTCGAGGTCAAGGACATGCCGGTGACGGTGGCCGTCAGCTCCGACGGCACCAGCGTGCACGAGACCGGGCCGAAGGAATGGCAGGCGAAGATCGGCAAGATCCCGGTAGTTGCCGGCTGAGCCACTGGACCGCGCCGCCGTTCAGGAATCCGCAGCATGAGACGCACCCTGGCCTGCGACCGCCGGCAAGGTGCGGATCACCCGCTGCGGGAACGGGATCTGCACACCCGCGGCAGCAATCGTCGACAGCAGCGCCAGGTTCACGTCGGACCTGACATTGCCCTGTCCGTTCTCGGGGTCGGCAATCCAGAACAGCAAGGTCAATTCCAGGCCATCGGTGGCAAAGGCCGACAGCTGGATGCCCGGGCCCGGATCGGACAGCACGCGCGGCACTGACCGTGTCGCCTGCAGCAGCTGCGGCATGAGCGTGTCCAGGTCGGTACCGTAGGCCACCTGCACCACGGTGGTGACGAGCACGTTCGGGTCAGCCAGCGAGGAATTCTCCACGCGCTGCGTGACCAGAAGCTCGTTGGGCACGATCGATTCGCGCCCGCTGAGCGCGCGAATCACGGTGTAGCGTGTCTTGATGTCGGTGATGTGGCCCTCGAAGTTGTCGACCTTGACCAGGTCGCCGATGCGCAGCGAGCGCTCGGCTAGGATGACGAAGCCGCTGACGTAGTTGGCCGCCAGCTTCTGCAGGCCCAGGCCCACGCCCACGCCGATGGCACCCCCCATGACCGAAAGCGCGCTCATGGGGATGCCCGCCGCCGACAGCGCCACCAGCATGCCGACCAGCAAGAGCAGGGCTCGCAGGCCATTGGCGGCGATCTTGCGGGCAGAGATGTCGCTGCCGATGACGTCCTTGAGCAGCCGCGACTCGATCGCCGCAGAAATCCAAAGCACCAGCAGCAGTACGGCGACAGCGCTGAGCACGCCTTGCACCAGCTCCAGCAGCGACACGTCGACGCCGCCGATGCGCCAGTGCACCTGGCCAAGCTCGTCGACGAGGAGCGGCAGTACGCCTGTAAGCCACAGCACCAGGCCGGCCCACACCAGCCAGGAGACCGTGCGCTCGAGCCGGCGTACCAGGCTGGAGCTGGGGAAGGCGGTGTGCAGCACCCGCACGCTGACCCGGATCAGCACCAGGCTGGCCAGTATCGGGATGGCCAGCTTGACCAGGCCGATGGGCAGCACGTCCTTCAGGGCCCAGCGTGCCAGCAGGCCCAGCAGCAGGGCCAGCGTCGGGAAGAAAACGCCGTCGAAAATTCGTTCGCCGTACCAGATGCTGTGGCTGGGCCGGGCCTTGCCACGCGCCAGCCAGACGCCGCCATAGGCCAGGCCCAGCGCCGTCAGCAGCATGGCCAGCTCCGCCAGCGCGCCTTGCAGCGTCAGCTGCTGCAGCGTCTGCTGCAAGGACGCCAGGTCGTGCATCAGATCTCGGCCAGCACGCGAAGATGCGCCGCCACGCTGCGCGCCAGCGCGCTCAGGTTGTAGCCGCCTTCCAGGCACGACACGATGCGGCCGTGCGCATGACGCTCGGCCAGCGCCTTGATGCGCGCGGTGATCCATTCGTAGTCGGCCTCGACCAGGCCGAGTTGTCCCAGATCGTCCTCGCGGTGCGCGTCGAAGCCGGCGGAGATGAAGACCATCTGCGGCGCGAACTCTTCCAGCCGCGGCATCCACATCATCTCGATCAGCTCGCGTACCGGGCCGCCGCGGGTGTAGGCCGGGATCGGCAGATTGACCATGTTCGTGCCCAGCGGCGTGCCGCCGCTGAACGGATACAGCGGGTGCTGGAAGAAGCTGGCCATGAGCACGCGCTCGTCGCCGGCGATGATGTCCTCGGTGCCGTTGCCGTGGTGCACGTCGAAATCGATGATGGCCACGCGCTCGAGGCCATGCACGTCCAGCGCATGCCGCGCCGCCACGGCCACGTTGTTGAAGAAGCAGAAGCCCATCGCCTGGTCGCGGGTGGCGTGGTGCCCGGGCGGGCGCACCGCACAAAAGGCATTCGTCGCCCGCCCGGACATAACCTCGTCGGTCGCCGCCACCGCCGCCCCGGCCGAGCGCAGCGCGGCACGCAGCGTGCCGGTGCCGATGTAGGTGTCGGGATCGATGGCGCGTGGCTCGCCCTCGTCGCACACCCGCTGCATCAAGTCCATGAGCTCGGCCACGTAGCCGCTGCCATGCGCCCGCGCGAGCTGCTCCAGCGTGACCAGGGGCGCGTCTTGGAATTCCAGCGCGATGTCAAGCCCGGTGGCGCGCAGGTGATCGGAGATGGCGTCCAGGCGCTGCGCGCACTCGGGATGACCTGCGCCCATATCGTGCAAACGACACTCCGGATGGCTGTAGTAAACGGTGCTCATGAGAGGGCCCAAAGGCTTTTTGGGTTAACGTGTCGTGAATGAATTCGAGTGTAGCGCGCCAGATTTCGCGCCTGGTGGACCAGATCAGCACCGTCATCGTCGGCAAGCGCTCGCAGATCGAGGACTGCGTGGCCTGCCTGCTGGCCGGCGGCCACCTGCTCATCGAGGACGTGCCCGGCGTCGGCAAGACCACGCTGGCGCATGCACTGGCGGTATGCCTGGGGCTGAGGTTTTCGCGCGTGCAGTTCACCGCCGACCTGATGCCCTCCGACCTGGTGGGGGTGAGCGTGTTCGAGCGCAGCAAGGAGGCCTTCGTCTTCCATCCCGGGCCGGTGTTCGCCCAGGTGCTGCTGGCCGACGAGATCAACCGCGCCGGCCCGAAGACACAAAGTGCGCTGCTCGAGGCGATGGAAGAACAGCAGGTGTCGGTGGAAAACGAGACGCGCGCCCTGCCCAAGCCCTTCTTCGTCATCGCCACGCAGAACCCGACCGACCAACTGGGCACCTACCCGCTGCCCGAATCGCAGCTCGATCGTTTCCTGTTGCGCATCACGCTGGGCTATCCCGACCGCGCCTCCGAGCGCGCGCTGCTCATCGGCGAAGACCGGCGCGAGGCCATCACGCGCATGCCGGCGGTGATGCAGCCTGGCGAGCTGGAAGCGGCGCAACAGGCGGTGCGCCAGGTGCTGGCCTCGGAAGCGCTGCTCGACTACCTGCAGACACTGATCGCCGCCACGCGCTCGGGCCAGTGGTTCGTCGATGGCCTGAGCCCGCGCGCCGGCATCGCCGTGCTGCGCGTGGCCAAGGCGCGCGCGCTGATGGCGCAGCGCCAGTACGTCGCGCCCGACGACATCCAGGCCATCCTGCCGCAGGCCATCGCGCACCGGCTGACACCTATCGCGGGCGCGGGGCGCGGCGCCATCGAGCAGGTGCGCGCGATGGTCGAGGCGACGCCGATTCCGTAGCCGGGCTGCGGCGTGAGCAATCCCGCGGTCTTGCCCCCGCAGCCGGCGCTGCCACGCGCCAGCCACACCGGCGCCGCGCCGCACACCGGGGCGGCGCGCCGCGGGCCCTTGCAGCGGCTGCGTCACTGGTGGTTGACGCGCCACCCGGTCACCGACACCTGGACGCTGAACCAGCACAACATCTACATCCTGCCCACGAAGGGTGGCGTGGCCTTTGGCGTGACCTTGCTGGTGATGCTGGTCTCGTCCATCAATTACCAGCTGAATCTGGGCTACGTGCTGACCTTCCTGCTCGCCGGCAGCGGCCTGGTGTCGATCCACATGACGCACGGCACGCTGCGCGGCCTGACGCTGCGCCTGCGGCCGGCCGCGCCGGTCTTTGCCGGAGAACCGGCCCTGCTGGAGGTGGTCCTGTCCAGCCCCGGCGCCGCGCGTCACGGCGTGGGCGCGCATTTTCGCGACCGTCAACACGATCAGCGCATGGTCTGGTGCGACGTGCCCGCGCAGGGCCAGGCCAGCGTCGCGCTGAGCATCGTGCCGGCCACACGCGGCTGGCATGAATTGCCGGCACTGGTGATCGAGACGAGCTTTCCATTCGGCCTGTTCCGTGCATGGACGCATTGGCGTCCGGCGAGCGCGGTGCTGGCCTATCCGAGGCCGGAGCAGCCGGCCGCACCTTTGCCCCTGGCGCAGAGCGCCCCCGGCCAGACACAACATGCGCGCCAGGGACAGGGCGGCGAGCTCGACGGCGTGCGTGCCTGGCGGCGCGGCGACAGCCTGCGCCAGGTGGTGTGGAAAAAGGCGGCACGCAGCGGCCAGCTGGTCAGCCGCGAAACCACCTCGGAGAGCAGCCGCGAGCTGTGGCTCGACTGGCAGGCCGCGCAGATGCCGGATCGCGCCGACGCGGAGGCCCGCCTGTCGCGTCTGGTCGCATGGGTGCTTGCAGCCGAGCAGCAGGGGCTGGTGTATGGCTTGCGTCTGCCCGGCCGGCAGTTCGCTCCCGATCGCGGTGATCTGCACCTTCGCAAGCTGCTGCGCGAGCTGGCGTTGTGGCACTGAGCCGCCGCTGGCCCGCGCTGCCCGCCTGGCCAGGCTGGCGACATCTGCCGCGCGACAGCCGCGACACGCTGTTCCAGTTGGCCGTCGTCGGCTGGACCATCGTGCCGCACATGACCCATCTGGCGCCCTGGTGCATCGCGCTCACCGCCGTGATGCTGTTCTGGCGCATGCACCTGGCGTTGAGCAATGCCCCGCTGCCCAGCCGCTGGGCCGTGGCCGGCGTGCTACTGGTGGCGGCTGCACTGACCTTGTGGACCGAGCGCACGCTCTTCGGCAAGGATGCCGGCGTGACCATGCTGGTGGTGCTGATGTCGCTGAAGACGCTGGAACTGCGCGCGCGGCGCGATGCCATGGTGGTCTTCTTCCTCGGCTTCTTCCTGGTGCTGACGAACTTCCTGTATTCGCAGTCGCTGCTCACCGCCGCGGCCATGCTGCTGTCGGTGTGGGGGCTGCTGACCGCGCTGGTGCTGGCGCACATGCCGGCGGGCAAACCGTCGCTGCGCCAGGCCGGCGGCGTGGCCGCACGCGCCGCCGGCCTGGGCCTACCGCTGATGGTGGCGCTGTTCCTGCTGTTTCCGCGCGTCGGCCCGCTGTGGGGCTTGCCGCAGGACGCCGCCGGCAAGACCGGCCTGTCCGGATCGATGCGCATGGGCGCCATGGCCGAGATCGCCAACGACGACGACGTCGCATTTCGCATCCGCTTCCTGGGGCGGGTGCCACCGCCCGAGGCGATGTACTTCCGCGGCCCGGTGCTGACGCGCTTCGACGGCCGCGAGTGGACACGGCAGGAGCGGCTGGGCACCGCCGCGCCGCGCGCGCAGGCCGAGTTGCAGTTGCTGGGCACGCCGCTGCGCTATGAGATGACAATCGAACCCAGCCGTCTGGCGCTGCTGCCGCTGCTGGAGATGACACCCGACCGCGCCGATGCCGCACCGCTGCTCGAAGGCATGACCGCCTGGCTGCGCCACGACCTGCAATGGCAGACCGAGCGGCTGGTGGCCGAGCGGCTGCGTTTCGAAGCCTCGGCCTGGCCCTTGCACCGGCATGGGCCGCGGCACATGACACTGGCCCTGCGCGAGCACGTCGCCTTGCCGCCCGACCACAACCCGCGCACGCTGGAATGGGCCGCCGCGCTGCGCCGTACACCGGCACTGGCGCAGGCGGATGCACGCACGCTGGTGTCGGCGCTTCTCGAGCACCTGCGCAACGGCGACTACATCTATACGCTCGAGCCCGGCGCCTACGGCAAGCATGCGGTGGACGAGTTCTGGCTCGAGCGCAAGCTGGGCTTCTGCGAGCATTTTGCGGCCAGCCTGGTGGTCGTGCTGCGCGCCCTGGACGTGCCGGCGCGCGTGGTCACCGGCTACCAAGGCACCGAAGAACGGCCGGTAGACGGCTATTACATCGTGCGCCAGAGCAACGCTCACGCCTGGGCCGAATACTGGCAGCCCGGCGAAGGCTGGGTGCGGGTCGACCCCACGGCCGCAGTGGCACCCGAACGTATCGTGCGCGGCGCCAGCCTGGTGCCGCGGCAGGGCCTGGTGGCGGGCGCCATTGGCAGCGTCAGCCCGGAGTTGCTGGCCCGCATGCGCAGCGCACTCGAAGCCATGAACAACCGCTGGAACCAGTGGGTCATGAACTATTCGCGCACTCAGCAATTCCGTTTGCTGGAAAGCCTGGGCGTGAACGCGCCCACCTGGCATGACCTGGCCTATGGCCTGATCGGCCTGTTGTGCGCCGGCAGCCTGGCCGGCGCGGGCTGGGCGCTGTGGGATCGGCAGCGGCAGGACCCATGGCAACGGCTGCAGCGGCGCATCCTGGAACGGCTGGCGAAACTGCAGGTGATGGTGCAGCCGCACGAAGCACCGCGCACCCGGGCCCGTCGCGTGCGCGAACAACTCGGTGCCGCAGGCGAGCCGCTGGCGCTGCAACTCGAGGCGCTGGACCGCTCGCGCTATGCGCAACCCGGCCGCGCCACCTTTGCGCGCGGCTGGTGGAGCCAGTTCGACGAAACGGCGGCACGCACCCGTCGAGGATAATCAGCGCATGTCACCGCTGCCGTTTCAGCTGATGTGCGCACTGTGGTGCATCAGCCTGGCTTTGCCAGGCGCGGCGCTGGCAAGCAAGGCCAAGGCGCGCGAAACCAGCGTCGACGACAGGGCAGCAGCCAGCTATGCCACGCGCCAGGACGTGCGCCACTTCGCCGCCGACGTGGCCGAGCGACGGCAGCTGGCGCAGGGCTGGGTGCTGCAGCAGTTGGCACAAGCGCGGCGCCAGCCCGCTGCGCAGCGCCTGATGATGCCGCCGCCGGCGGGCACGGCGAAAGACTGGGCCGCCTACCGCGAGCGTTTCGTCGAGCCGCAGCGCATCCAGGCCGGC
The DNA here is from genome assembly GCA_035633375.1 of Rubrivivax sp. Lineage (GTDB taxonomy): Bacteria > Pseudomonadota > Gammaproteobacteria > Burkholderiales > Burkholderiaceae_C > Rubrivivax. The sequence continues at coordinate 161 of DASQFA010000251.1, read as the reverse complement.
GTGCGCTTCTGGCAAGAGAACGCCAGCCTGCTGCACCAGGCCGAAGAGCGCTACGGCGTGCCCGCCGAACTGATCGTCGGCATCGTCGGCGTGGAAACCTTCTATGGCCGCATCACCGGCAACTTCCGCGTGCTCGACGTGCTGGCCACGCTGGCCTTCGA
>DASQFA010000250.1:0-12173 GCA_035633375.1 Rubrivivax sp. | reverse complement strand
CGGCCAAGCTCAGCTCCTACAGCGCCACCACGTTGGGCAGCATCAGCAGCACGCGCTCGCCGCGCTTCACACCGCGCGCGCGCAGCCAATGGGCCACACGGCTGGAGCGTTCGGCCATCTGCGCGAAGCTCAGGCGCTGTTCGCTGCCGTCCTCGTTCACCACCCACAGCGAGGTGGCGTGGTTGTCGTGCGCGAGCACGTCGAACCAGTCCACGGCCCAGTTGAAGTGCTCCAGCACCGGCCAGCGAAAGCCCGCGCAGGCGGCGTCGTGCCTGCCGTGGTGCGCCAGCAGAAAATCGCGTGCCTGGGTGAAGGCCTGGGTCGACGAGGGGCTCATGGGTGACGCTCCGTGTGCTGCACTGCGGTTCCAGCCGCGGGCCGGCCGGGGCGAATCGAGGGTGACAGAAAAGGTAGGCATGGCGCCGGGCCGCACAATTGTGTAGGCTTTGGGCCTGTCCCGACCGGAGGCTCCGAATGAAACCCGTTTCCGAACTGCTCAAGCGCCATGAAGGCACGCTTTGGCATGCCCGCCCCGACGACACCGTGTTCCAGGCGCTGCAGCTGTTGGCCGAGTACGAGGTCGGCGCGCTGATGGTCATGGACCGCGGCAAGCTCGTCGGCGTGTTCTCCGAGCGCGACTACACGCGCAAGATCGCGCTGCAGGGCCGCAACTCCAAGGAAACCCGCGTCAGCGAGATCATGACGCGCAACGTCCTGTTCGTGACGCCGAGCACCGGCACGCGCAAGTGCATGGCGCTGATGAGCGAGAAGAAGATCCGCCACCTGCCGGTGATCGACGGCGACACGGTGCTGGGCATGATCTCCATCCGCGACATCATGGACGACATCATTTCCGACCATGAGATGACGATCGCGCAGCTCGAGAGCTACATCCGCTCGTAGCAACTCGCTTCGGTCCGTCTTGGGTGGACAGGCGTGAGTTTCGTCCTGGGGCGAGCGGCACCAGGCACGGGGCGCGTCGTTCATCAGCAGGCCGAGGCGGCCTTTTTTCGGGCGCGCGCGTAATCCACTTCATTGCGCCACCTCGTCCCCCGTCAGCGGCACGGTCGGCCGTCGTTCGTCGAGCCAGCCCTGCATGCCACCGACCAGGTAGCGCGCATCCACGCCCAGCACGCGCAGTGTGGTGCACAGCCCCTGGCTGATCTCGTGGCCCTTGGTGCAGTACAGCACCACCGGGTGCTGCGTGCCGATGCCGTCCTTCCAGTCCAGCCAGGCGGCCGGGTCGTGCCAGCGCGCGCCACTGATCTGCGCGCCGTGTTCGCGGCGCACGCCGGCGCGGCGCACGTCGAGCAGCTCGAAGTCGACGCAATGTGCCTGCCAAAGCGCCAGTTCCTTGCCCGTAATGTGACTCATGCTCAGACTCCGGTTGCAGCCAGTCGAAACACCAGCCCGGCGACGGCACAAGCCGCCAACAGGGGCATCACGCCCCACTTGAAGCGAAACAGCGCCACCGCCGCGGCCACACCGATCAGCGCCGAAGGTGCATCGAAATGACCGCCCAAGCCCTGCGGCCAGAGCACGTGGTAGGCAAAGAACAGTGCCAGGTTCAGGATCACGCCGACCACGGCGGCAGTGATCGCCGACAGCGGCGCGGTGAACCCGAGCTTGCCGTGCGTGGCCTCGACCATCGGGCCGCCGGCAAGGATGAAGACGAAGGACGGCAGGAAGGTGAAGACGGTCACCACCACCGCGGCCAGCGCGCCGCCGAGAAACAGTGCGTCGGGCCCCAGCACCTGTCGCGCCCAGCCGCCGACAAAAGCGACGAAGGCCACCACCATGATCAGCGGGCCTGGTGTCGTCTCGCCCAGCGCCAGGCCGTCGATCATCTGCGCCGCGCTGAGCCACTGGTGCGTCTCCACCGCCCCCTGGTACACATAGGGCAGGACGGCATAGGCGCCGCCAAAGGTCAGCAGCGCAGCCTTGGTGAAGAACCAGCCCATCTGCGTGAGCGTGCCTTGTGCCCCCTGGGTGAGCAGCAACGCCGCCATGCCCAGCACCCACAGCCCGATGCCGGCCGCCAGCACCTTGGCCAGGTAGCGGCGCGAGAACAGGGCGTGCGCGGGTGTCGGCGTGTCGTCGTCGATGAGTGCGGGGCCGTAGCCTGCGGTGGCACTGTCATGCCCGCCGCCCAGGCTGAACACCTGCGGCGCCCATTTCGCCCCGAAGTGCCCGACCAGGGCCGCGGCGGCGACGATGGCCGGGAAGGGCGTGTCGAGGGCAAAGATGGCGACGAAGGCCGCTGCGGCGATGCCCCACATCCAGCGGTTCCGCAGCGCGCGCGTGCCGATGCGGTGGGCAGCCTGCAGCACCAGCGCAGTGACGGCCGGCTTGAGGCCATAGAACAGGCCGGCCACCACCGGCACGTCGCCGAAGCGCAGGTAGATCCAGCTCAGGCCGATCAGGATGAACAGCGAGGGCAGCACGAACAGCGCACCGGCAGCGATGCCACCCCAGGTGCGGTGCAGCAGCCAGCCGATGTAGGTGGCCAGTTGCTGCGCCTCGGGACCGGGCAGCAGCATGCAGTAGTTGAGCGCATGCAGGAAACGCTTTTCGCTGATCCAGCGGCGGCGTTCGACCAGTTCGGTGTGCATGATGGCGATCTGCCCGGCGGGCCCGCCAAAGCCGATGAAGCCCAGCTTCAGCCAGAAGCGCAGCGCCTCGCCGAAGCTCACTTTCGAGGGCGCGGCCAGCGTGCTGCGCATGGGGTCGACGCCAGACGTCATGCCGTCGCCCCCTTGCCTGTGGGCGTGCTTTCATCGGGCGCAGCATGCAGCGCGTCGAACACGCCGGACGCGGCAGCCAGCAGCGCATCGTCGTCGGCATGCAGTTCGCGTTGGCCGGCGAGCACGCTTCGCAGGCCCGCGGCTTCGGCCACCGGAATGCCGCCGGCATCGAGATAGCGCACACAGGCCGCCAGGCGCCGCAACCTTGCATCGCCGTCCAGGCCGAAGCTGGCCAGCAAGACCTCGAAGCTGACGCGCGCGCCTACATGCGTGAAGCGCGCGCCGTCGTAGTCGAAGCCGAGCGCGCCACGCGGTGCTTGTGCCGTGTCGGCCAGCCAGACGATACGCGCCTGTGGGTCGATGAAGCGCCGGATCAGCCAGGCACAGGCCAGCCGGTCCACCCAGGGGCGCGCGCGCGTGGCCCAGGTCTTGCCGCGAAACTTGCGCAGTTCCAGTCGCGAGATCTCATGCTCGGGCTGCGACCGCGGTTCGCCCTTGGAGAACTGGCCGTCGAGCGCCTGGCGCAGCGATGCCAGCGCGGCTTGTGCCTGCTCGGCGGCGCGGCCCGGGTAGTAGTCGGTCTGCCGTAGCGCCTGCAGGCCTTCGGCCACCGTGCGCAGCCGGCGCCGCGCCTCGGTCTCGCTGCAGGCCGGCAGCTCGGCCTGCAGCGCGGTGGCGCTGTCGTGCCAAGCCGCATAGGCCTCGCCCCGGTCGAACAGGGCAAGCAACTCGTCGCGCTGGGCATCGCCCTGCGGCGACAGCCTGAGCACCCTGGCCGAGCCGCCGTGCTCGCGCACCTCGGCGGCGAGCGGCTCGAACAAGCCGCCCCGTGCCGCCGGCAACAGGTAAGCGCCGTCACGCAGTGCCGCGCAGCCCAGGGCCCTGAGCGCGCGCCAGATGCGCAGCCGCACGGCATTCGGCTGCGTCGGCAGGGTGATCACCAGGATTGCCCACATCAAAAAATCATACGCTACAGATCAAGAAATATATCCTACTTACATCTGCGCATCGACCGCAGGCGCTTCGCTTGCCGCAGCGCGGCGCCGGCACGGGGCAGAATCCGCACGAACTCCAGCAGCACTCGATGAGCCCCCGCTTCGACCCCACGACCCTGCGCGCATTGGCCTTCGACGTCTTCGGCACCGTCGTCGACTGGCGCTCGTCGATCGTGCGTGAAGGGCAGATGCTTTCGGCCGCGAAGGGCCTGCCGGTGGATTGGCCGGCCTTTGCCGATGCCTGGCGCGCCGGCTACGCTCCGGCGATGGACCGCACTCGCGGCGCCGGCCAGGCCTGGGCCGACATCGACACGCTGCACCGGCAGATCCTCGACACCCTGTTGCCGCGCTTCGGCCTGCAGGCCTTGACGGAAGCCGAGCGCGTGCAGCTCAACCTGGTCTGGCACCGGCTGATGCCCTGGCCGGATGCGGTGGGCGGCCTGAACCGCTTGCGCGGCCGCTATCCCGTGAGCACGCTATCCAACGGGAATGTCTCGCTGCTGGTGGACATGGCCCGCCACGCCGGCCTGCCCTGGGATTGCGTGCTGTCGGGCGAACTGATCCAGAAGTACAAGCCCGACCCCGAGGTCTACCTGATGGCCGCGCGGCTGCTTGGCTGCGCGCCGGCGCAGCTGATGCTGGTGGCCGCGCACCCCAGCGATCTGCAGGCCGCCAAGGCCTGCGGCCTGCGCACCGCCTATGTGCACCGCGCGCTGGAATTCGGCGCCGAGGCGCCGCCGCGGCCGGCGCGGCCCGAGGGCTTCGACCTGATCGCCAGCGACTTTCTCGACCTGGCGCGGCAGCTTTCGACCTGATGAAGCCGGCTCCATGTTGACTTCGCTGGCTGCCGAGGCGGTTGCCCCCCGTGGCATTGCGGCGCCGCTGAAATGAACGAAACCGCCGCCGCCCAGGTGCTGCTGCTGCGCGCCTTCGAGACCCGCGGCGCGACCACGTGGACCGACGACGACCGCGCCTGGGCCAGCCGCAGCGCGCTGCAGGCGGTGGGCGCCGCGGCGCCGGCAGAGGGCTTCATCGCCGCACGCGCGCAGCTGGCCTTGGACAGACTGGCGACGCGCGACCCGCTTGTGGCGCGGTGGCGCGGCTGGCGGCCGTGGCGTGCCGAGTGGCTGCTGCTCGCCGTGGTGCTGGGTTTTGCCATCGGCGTGCTGGTCGACCGCATCGGCAGCGCGCAACGCATCAACCTGCTGGCACCGCCGGTGTGGGCGGTGATCGCCTGGAACCTGGCGGTGTATGTCTGGCTGCTCGGGCATGCACTGAGCGCAACGTCATCGCCGGGCTGGCTGCGCCGGGGCGTGTCGGCGTGGTTGCAGCGTTGGCGCATGCGCCGCATGTCACATGCCGGTGGGGCGGGTGCCAACGCCTGGCAGGCTTTCGCCGCCGACTGGGCCGCGCACAGCCTGCCCTTGAACAGCGCGCGCGTCGCGCTGGCGCTGCACCTGGGCGCGGCGGCCCTCGGCCTGGGGCTGATCGCGGGGCTGTATCTGCGCGGCCTGGTGCTCGACTACCGCGTCGCTTGGCAAAGCACCTTCCTAGACGCCGCCACGGTGCACCGGCTGCTGTCCACGTTGTTTGCGCCGGCCAGCGCGCTGTCGGGCATCGCGCTGCCCGACCTGGCCGGCGTGGCGGCACTGCGGCTGCCTGCGGGCGCGCCGCCGGCCGCCGCGTCCGCGGCGCCGTGGATCCACCTTTACGCGCTGCAGCTGGCCGCTTTGGTGGTGCTGCCGCGGCTGGCGCTGGCGCTGTGGGCAGGCTTGCGCGCGCGCCGGCTGCAGCAGCATGTGGCGCTGTCGCTGCGCGAGCCGTACTTCGAGCGCCTGCTGTGGCAGCAGCGCGGCGGGAACACGCCAGTGGGAATCTGGCCGCATGCGCACACCCCCGACGCGGCGGCGCAGGCGGCGCTGAAGGCCTTGTTCACCCGCCTGTTCGGCGCCGGCCTGCAACTGCAGCTGGCGCCCACGGTGGCCTACGGCGCCGAAGACGAGCCGCGCGCGCCGGGCGCCGAGGGCGCGCTGTGCATTGCGCTGTTCGACCTGGGCGCCACGCCCGAGGCCGAGAGCCAGGGCCGGTTGATGCGCAGCCTGGGCGCACCGGCGCTGATGCTGGTGGACGAAGCCGCGTTCGCGCAGCGCTTCGGCGCCGGCTCGCCGCGCCTGCCCGAGCGGCGCCAGGCCTGGTCCGGCCTGGCCGCGTCGCTGGGCTGTGGTCTGGTCTTCGTCGACCTGCGCGCGGGCGATGGGGCCGCCGCCGAGGCCGCGCTTCAGAACGCGCTGATGCGCGCGCCGCCCGCATGAACGACGCGCCCTGCAGCATCCACCTGAGCCTGGTGTCGCACACCAACGTGGGCAAGACCACGCTGGCGCGCACCTTGCTCGGGCGCGATGTCGGCGAGGTGCGCGACGCGCCGCATGTCACCGAGTTTGCCGACGGCCACGAGATGCTGCGCACGCCACGCGGCGACACGCTGCAGCTGTGGGACACGCCCGGTTTCGGCGACAGCGTGCGCCTGCTGCGCCGCATGCAACAGAGCGGCAATCCGCTCGGCTGGTTTCTCAGCCAGGTGTGGGACCGCTGGCGCGACCGGCCCTTCTGGGCCAGCCAGCAGGCGCTGCGCCATGTGGCCGAACGCTCCGACGTGGTGCTGTACCTGGCGAGTGCGGCCGAGGAGCCGGCGGCCGCGGCCTACGTGGCCAGCGAGATGGCGCTGCTGGCGTGGATGGGCAAGCCGGTGATCGTGCTGCTCAACCAGCTGGGCATGCCGCGCGAGGCGGCGCTGGAGCGTGCCGAGCTCGAGCGCTGGCGCGAACATCTGTCGCCCTGGCCGCAGGTCAGTGCCGTGCTGCCGCTGGACGCCTTTGCGCGCTGCTGGGTGCAAGAAGCGGTGCTGCTGCGCGCCATCGAAACCTGCTTGCAGGGTGCGCCGCGCGAGGCCATGCAGCGCTTGTTCCTGCGCTGGCAGGCGCAGCGCCTGCAGCAGTACGACGCCGCCGTGGACACGCTGGCGCACGGCATGGCCCGGCTTGGCGCCGCGCGCCAGGAACTGGCCGACACCGCCGGGCTGCGCGCCCGGCTGCGCAGCCTGGGCGCGGCGCTCGGCCTGGGTGCCAACGAACACAGCCCGGCCGCACTGGCGCAGGCGGCGCTGGCCGCGCAGCTCGACGCCGAGCTGCGCGCCAACACCACGCAGCTGATCGCGCTGCACGGTCTGGCGGGGCAGGCGCAGGACGAGATCCTGGCGCGGCTGGCCACGCACTACCAGCTGCACCTGCGCATGGACGAGAGCAAGGCGGCGTTGCTGGGCGGCGCGCTGACCGGCGCCCTCGTCGGCCTGAAGGCCGACCTGGCCACCGGCGGCCTGACGCTCGGCGGCGGCCTGCTCGCCGGTGGGCTGCTCGGCGCGCTGGGTGCGGCCGGCCTGGCGCGCTGCGTGAACCTGGTGCGCGGCACCGAGCGCTCGTGGCTGGCCTGGAACGCCGAAGCGCTCGACACCATGCTCGAAGCCGCGCTGCTGCGCTACCTGGCGGTCGCGCATTTCGGCCGCGGCCGCGGCGAGTGGGCGCAGTCCGAAACGCCGCCGCACTGGAAGCCGGTGGTCGAGGCGGCGCTGGCGGCCGAGGCCGGCGCGCTGGCCGCGCTTTGGGACAGCCGCGGCACGCTCGGCGCCGACGAGGCCAGCGCGGCCTTGGCGCCACGCCTGCGGCCGGTGATCGACCGGGCACTGCGCGCCGCGCTGCTGCAGCTTTATCCGGATTCACCGGTGCCGCCGGCCGGCGCCTGGGCAGCGTCCGAGCCGACCGAGGCCTGACACACGTTGGCGCTCGGCCATGCTGCAGGCCCGGCGGATGGGGTGTCCTGGCTGCCCCAGCCGTGATGGTGCCTCTGCCTGCAGCCCCATGCGGGCAGGTGCCCAACGCCGGGCCCGCCCGCCCGACTCGAGGCGACGGTGCATTTGGCAAGCCCCAATTTGCTGCCGGACATAGGGTTGGCCTGTGTTGTGTTGACCTACGGCACTTGGACAATGCCTTGCGGCGCACGTGGCGCGCCTGGCAACAAACACCCGTGGAGGAGACCGACGTGAGCATCCAGATTTCCCTGACAGTCAACGGCAAGGCTGTGCAGGCCAGCGTGGACCCTCGAACCCTGCTGGTGCACCTCATTCGCGAGCACCTGCAACTCACCGGCACCCACGTCGGCTGTGACACCGCGCAATGCGGCGCGTGCACCGTGCACATGAATGGCCGCGCGGTGAAGTCCTGCTCGATGCTGGCGGCCCAGGCGCAAGGCGCCTCCATCACCACCATCGAAGGCTTGAGCCACGGCGGCGAGATGCATCCGATGCAGGCCGCGTTCCGCGAATGCCATGGCCTGCAGTGCGGCTACTGCACCCCGGGCATGGTGATGTCGGCCGTGCAACTGCTGGCCGACAACCCGAAAGCCAGCGAGACCGAGATCCGCGAGGGGCTGGAAGGCAACATCTGCCGCTGCACCGGCTACCAGAACATCGTCAAAGCCATTCAGTTCTGCCAGTCGGGCAAGCAGCCCGCCGCCGCTTGATTCCCCCAGGAGCAATTTCATGACCGACATGTCCCAACCCCCGATCAACCCCATCGGCCAGTCGTTGCGGCGCCGCGAGGACGAACGTTTCCTCACCGGTGCCGGCCAGTACACCGACGACGTGGTGCTGCAGGGCCAGACCTACGGCGTCTTCCTGCGCTCGCCCTATGCCCACGCGCGCATCAAGTCGATCGGCCTCGACAAGGCCAAGGCCGCGCCCGGCGTGGTGCAGATCTTCGTCGGCGCCGACCTGGCCGATGCCAAGGTGGGCGGCCTGCCCTGCGGCTGGCTGATCAACAACAAGGACGGCACGCCCATGAAGGAGCCGGCGCACCCGGTGCTGGCGCAAGGCAAGGTGCGCCACGTCGGTGACCAGGTGGCGCTGGTGGTGGCCGAGACCTATCTGCAGGCCAAGGACGCGGCTGAAGCAATCGAGGTCGACTACGAGGAACTCGAGCCGGTGATGGACATCAGCACAGTGGAGTCCGCCGGCTCGGCGGTGCACGACGACGTGCCCAGCAATGTCTGCTACGACTGGGGCCATGGCGACAAGGCGGCGGTGGATGCGGCCTTCGCCAAGGCGGCGCATGTCACCCGCTTGAGCTTCGCTAACAACCGCCTGATCCCGAACGCGATGGAGCCGCGTGCCGCCAACGCGCACTACACCAAGCACGACCAGAGCTACACGCTGTACGTGGCCAACCAGAACCCGCACGTCGAGCGGCTGCTGATGTGTGCCTTCGTGCTCGGCCTGCCCGAATCGAAGGTGCGCGTCATCGCCCCCGACGTGGGCGGCGGCTTCGGCTCGAAGATCTTTCTGTACCCCGAAGACGTGGCGCTGGTCTGGGCCAGCAAGCATGTCGGCCGGCCGATCAAGTGGACGGCGGAACGCAGCGAATCCTTCCTGACGGACGCACATGGGCGCGACCATGCCACCACCGCCGAGCTGGCGCTGGACGCGCAAGGCAACTTCCTCGCGCTGCGCGTGCACACCATCGCCAACATGGGCGCCTACCTGTCCACCTTTGCGTCCAGCGTGCCGACCATCCTGTACGCCACGCTCCTGGCCGGGCAGTACAAGACCCCGGCCATCTATGCCGAGGTCAAGGCGGTATTCACCAACACCGCGCCGGTGGATGCCTACCGCGGCGCCGGCCGGCCCGAGGCCACCTACGTGGTCGAGCGCATCGTCGAGACCGCGGCGCGCGAAATGAAGATGGACCCTGCCGCCATCCGCCGGCAGAACTTCATCACCAGCTTCCCGTATGCCACGCCGGTGGGCCTGACCTACGACACCGGCAACTACGAGGCGCACCTGGCCAAGGCCATCGCGCTGGCCGACGTCGCGGGCTACCCGGCGCGCAAGGCAGCGTCTGCCGCCAAGGGCAGGAAACGCGGCCTGGGTTACAGCTGCTACATCGAAGCCTGCGGCCTCGCGCCGAGCAATATCGCCGGGGCGCTGGGCGCGCGCGCAGGCCTGTTCGAGGCCGGCGAAGTGCGGGTGCACCCCACCGGCACGGTGACGGTGTTCACCGGCTCGCACAGCCACGGCCAGGGCCATGAGACCACCTTCGCGCAGGTGGTGGCATCGAAACTCGGCATCCCGGTCGACAACGTCGAGATCGTGCATGGCGACACCGGCCGCGTGCCTTTCGGCATGGGCACCTACGGCAGCCGCTCGCTGGCGGTGGGCGGCACGGCCATCGTCAAGGCGGTGGACAAGATCATCGCCAAGGGCAAGAAGATCGCCGCGCACCTGCTCGAGGCCGCCGACACGGACATCGAGTTCGAGAACGGCGAGTTCAAGGTCAAGGGCACCGACAAGAAGGTGCCGTGGGGCAGCGTCTCGTTGACGGCCTATGTGCCGCACAACTACCCGCTGGACAAATTGGAGCCAGGACTGAACGAAAACGCCTTTTACGACCCGACCAACTTCACCTACCCGGCCGGCAGCTATGTCTGCGAGGTCGAGGTCGATCCGGAAACCGGCAAGACCACGGTCGAGAAGTTCACCGCGGTGGATGACTTCGGCAACATCGTCAACCCGATGATCGTGGCCGGTCAGGTGCACGGCGGCATCGCCCAGGGCCTGGGCCAGGCGATGATGGAAGGCTGCGTCTACGACAAGGCTTCCGGCCAACTGCTGACCGGCACCTACATGGACTACACCATGCCACGCGCCGACGACCTGCCCAACTTCCAGTTGGACCACACCATCACGCCGTGCACGCACAACCCGCTGGGCGTGAAGGGTTGCGGAGAAGCCGGTGCCATCGGCTCGCCGCCGGCCTTCATCAACGCCCTGACCGATGCCCTGGGCGTGAAGGACATCGCCATGCCGGCCACCGCGGAACGCGTCTGGCGCGCCGCCAACGGCATGGCCTGACAAGCCACCGAACAGGAGACCCCTATGTACAGCTTCGACTATCAACGCCCTGCCGACCGCGGCGCCGCCGCGGCCGCGGCGAAGGGTGATTCACGCTATCTGGCCGGTGGGCAAAGCCTGGTGCAGGCCATGAAACTGCGCCTGTCGTCCAGCGAGCGGCTGGTGGATCTGGGCGGCGTGGCCGATCTCAAGGGCATCAAGGTCGACGCCAGCAGCGTGACACTCGGCGCCATGACCACGCATGCCGCAGTGGCGCGCTCGGCCGAGGTGCAAAAGGCCATCCCGGCGCTGGCCGAACTGGCCGGTGACATCGGCGACCAGATGGTGCGCAACATGGGCACTCTCGGTGGTTCGATCGCCAACGCCGACCCGGCTGCCTGCTATCCGGCGGCGCTGCTGGCCTTGGGCGCGACGGTGCAGACCGACAAGCGCAGCATCCCCGCCGCCGACTTCTTCACCGGTCTTTACGAAACCGCGCTGCAGCCCGGCGAACTGGTGGTGTCGGTGAGCTTCCCGATCCCGCAGCGGTCAGCCTACATCAAGTACAAACAACCGGCCTCACGCTTTGCGCTGGTGGGCGTGTTCGTCAGCCAGGGTGCCGGCGGTGTGCGTGTGGCCGTGACCGGCTGCAAGGGCAGCGTCTTCCGCGCCACGGCGATCGAGGCGGCACTCGCGCAGAACTTCAGCGCCGCCGCCGCTAAGGCGGTGAAGATGCCGGTCGAGGGCATCAACGCCGACCTGCACGGTTCGGCGGCGTACCGCGCGGCGATGATCAGCGTGATGGCCTCGCGCGCCGTGGCCGTGGCACTGGCGCGCTAGAGCCCGATTGACGGATCCTCGACATCGGGCGAATGCGCAGGCATTCGCCCGACTGCCCATCTTGCCGCGCCAGTGCCGGCGCCGATGTGGCGCAAAATTGCGCGCCACCCAGCCCGAGTGAATGCCGACATGAGTTCGACCCTGCCAACGTCCGTGGACGCGGTCATCGACCTGCTGGCCACCGAACAATACGTCTGCGACCGGCAACTCGGCACGGCGCTGTTCCTCAGCCTGAAGCTCGAGCGCCCGCTGTTCCTTGAAGGCGCGCCCGGCGTCGGCAAGACCGAGCTGGGCAAGACGCTGGCGCGCGCGCTGAACACCGCGCTGCTGCGCGTGCAGTGCTATGAAGGCCTGGACGTGTCGCAGACCGCCTATGAGTGGAACGTGGCACGCCAGATGATCGAGATCCGCCTGGCTGAAGCGGTGCACGACACCGACCGTGAACAGCTCACCAAGAACCTGTACTCGCGCCAGATGCTGATCGAGCGCCCCTTGCTGCAGGCCTTGACGCAGGAACGCTCGCCGGTGCTGCTGATCGACGAACTGGACCGTGCCGACGAGCCCTTCGACGCCTTCTTGCTCGAGGTGCTGGCCGAAAACCAGCTGACCATTCCCGAGTTCGGCACGGTGCGTGCCGCGGCACCGCCGATCACCCTG
>DASQFA010000249.1:0-5363 GCA_035633375.1 Rubrivivax sp. | reverse complement strand
ACCTCGACGAGCTGCCGCAGTTCACTGGCCGCAACACGACCACTGAATTCCTGGCCCGCGAGATCTTCGACCGCATTGCCGCGCGCATTGCCGCCGGCGCTTTAGGCCCGCACGCGCTGCCCGGCCCCGGTAGCGCCGGGCTCACGCAGATGCGCGTGACGCTGAACGAATCGCACGTGGCTTGGGCGGCTTACGAGGGCGCGCTGCCCGCCGTCTGAGAGCCTGAGCCTTTCGCTCATGCCCGCTCATCACGCGAAAACGCCCCCGCTCGTCGTTGCAAATGCTCGCAATAGCCCGAGCTATGCCTGCGCTTTGCGCCTAGCCCTACCTTCGCAAGATTGAGGGCTACCTGGATGTTCCTCGATCCGAGCAGCCGCGCGGATGTTGGGCTTGCTTTCTCTCTTCGTCTCGAATATGCTACATGAAGGAACATGCACATATTCGAACGCGAAGTCAGCGGCCGCCGCTACCGCATCGCTGCTCAGTCGGTGTGGGACTCCAAGGCGGGTCGCTCCGTGGCGCGCCAGGTTGTGCTGGGGCCGGCGGCGGCGCCGCCCGTGGCCGATCTGAGTGCCACGCACACGGTGGGGACGCGTGCGCTGGGCGACGTTGGCGCGCTGGTCTGGGTGGCCGAGCAGCTCGATCTGGTCGCGCTCATTGATAGAGCCTGCGGAGGGATCGGCGCCAAGGGTGGCCCCTCGGTCGGCGAGTTGGCGGTCGCGGTGGCAATCCAACGCGCGTGTTCGCCGGGACCCAAGCGCGACCTTGGCGAGTTTCTCGATGCGAGCCTGCCGCGCGTGTCGTGCTTGCCGGGATCGGCGTTTACGGGGCAGGCGTTTCATCGTGCAGCCCAGCAGGTCACCGAGCTCGATTTGGAGCAAGCTCAGGTGGCGATCTCGAAGGCGGCGGTCGCCCGGTTCGAGTTGTCGGCGGACGTGCTCGCATTCGACACGACGAACTTCGACACCCACATCGCCACGTTGACGCCAGGTGAGCTCGCCAAGCGAGGACACGCCAAGAGCAAGCGCAAGGACCTGCGGGTGGTGGGACTGGGCGTCTTGGTCAGCGAGACGGGGCATGTGCCGCTGCTGTATCGGACCTATAGCGGCAACGGCTCGGACCAGTCCGTGCTGGCGGCCTGCCTCGGGGGATTGGCGCAGTTGCACGAGGCCCTCGACAGTGGCGAGGGTCGGCAGCGCCCGGCGCAGCGCACTCTGGTGCGAGACGGCGGGTTTTGGAGCCCGCAACTCGAGCTGGAGCTCGATGCCGCCGGCTACTACAGCCTCATCTCGCTGCCACTCGGACACAAGGCGGCGGAGGAGGCGTTGCAAATGGCCGCGCAGCGAGGTGCAATGAACCCGCTGTCTGGCAAGCTCAGCGAGGTCCGAGCCGCGCGTATGCGAACCACTGTGGGCGAGTTGGACCGTACGCTGGTCGTGGTGGAGAGCCAAGAGTTGCTCGAGGGGCAAAAGCGCGGCGTCGCGGCGGCCCTGCGCAAAGCCAAAGTGGAACTGCGCAAGCTCGAGGCGCTGATCCACAACGGACGCATCACGCGCAGCCGTCTCGAAGATCGAGTCAAGAAGGCGCTCGCTCGAGAACACTTGTCAAGCTTCGTGGTGACCACCATCGCGGGCACGGACAAAGCGCCAACCCTGCAGTGGGAAGTCGATGCCGCCAAGCGCCGCGATCTGGAGAAGACCCGGCTGGGCCGGCGGGTGCTGTGCACGGATCGCCACAACTGGAGCACCGGGCGCATCGTGTACGCCTTCAGGGGTCAATGGCACGTCGAGGAGTTGTTTCGCAGAGCGAAGAAAGGCGGCGTGGTTCCCTGGGGGCCGTCGCATCAGTGGGCCGATGGATCGCTAAGGCTGCACACCTTTGCCACTGTGCTGGGCTTGACGCTCGTGAGCCTGGCAAGGATCGCGCTCACGCCAGACGCTTCGGCACGTCGGATGCTGGAGAACCTGGCGGAGATCAAGGCCACGCTGGTGCGCACCACGACCGGAGGCCCGGGACGAAGGCCCACGGTAATGCTGGCGCCGGAGCTCACCGCCGAGCAGCGCCGTGCGGTGAAGGTCTTCGGGCTAGACAAATGGTTTCCAGACATTCTTTCATCTATCACTGCTCGCCCATTGAAGCCATGATTGACGAGGGAAAACGACCAACTCGTTCATCTGGCGTGCGAAGGTAGGGCTAGATCGGTCGCGTTTTGCGCGCTGCTCGGGCACGCCCGAAAAACTCTCAGGCTCTGAGCCGCCCGCGATGCCGACACCGCACGCGCTGTGCTTCCTGATCCCCGGCGACTGGTCCGTCCCCACGGGGGGGGTTGCCTACGACCGGCGCCTGGCCCAGGCGCTGGTGGCGGCTGGCTGGGCCGTCGACGTGCACCGGCTGGACGCCGGCTGGCCGGCCCCCGATGCCGCGGCCCTGGCCCGCGCACGGGCGGTGGTCGCAGACATCGCCGACGGATTTACCGTGCTGGCCGATGGCCTGGCCTTCGGCGTGCTGGACGACGTGGTGGCCGCGCTTGCCGAACGCCTGCGCTGGGTGGCCCTGGTGCACCACCCGCTGTACCTGGAGACGGGGCTGAAGGCAGCCGCCGGCCAGCGGCTGCTGGAAAGCGAATCGCGCGCGCTGTCGTGCGCGCGCCAGGTCGTCGTCACCAGCCCGCGAACGGCGCAGGACGTGGCGGCGATGGGCGTACCCGCCGCCCGCATTCAAGTGGTCGAGCCGGGCACCGACGCATGGCCGCAAGGGCCCGCCTGTTTGGCCGCACCGGCCCCCAACCCCGCCCGCGCCGGCGCCCTCGTCTGCACCTCCGGCCGGACGGACGGCCCCGTGCGCCTGCTGTGCGTGGCCACTGTCACCCCGCGCAAGGGCCACGCGCTCTTGCTGCAGGCCCTGGCCGGGCTGCAGCAGCTGCCCCGCTTGTCATGGGAGTTGCACTGCGTGGGCAGCCTCGCGCGCGACGCCGCTACCGTGGCCCGGGTGCAGGCAATGTCGCGCGAACCGGCACTGGCCGGACGCGTGGTCTGGCATGGCGAGGTCGATGCCGCAGCCCTGCACGGGCACTACGCCGCCGCTGACTTGCTGGTGCTGGCCTCGCTGCACGAAGGCTACGGCATGGTGGTGGCCGAAGCGCTGGCTGCAGGCCTGCCGGTGTTGGCCAGCGACGCCGGCGCGCTGGCGCAGACGCTGCCGGCGCAGGCCGGCTGGCGCGTGCCACCGGGCGACGTGCCGGCCCTGCAGGCGGCGCTGCAGCGTCTGATCGGCGATCCCGCGCTGCGCGAACGGTTGGCCGCCGGTGCCCGCGAAGCCGGCTGCCGGCTGCCGGACTGGCCCACCCAGGCCGCGCGGTTCGCCGTCGTGCTCGACGCGCTGCCATGACGCGCCGGCCCGCGCCCGCTGCCGGCTTCAGTGCCGACTGGCTGCACCAACGTGAGCCCTTCGACGCGGCCGCGCGTGACGGCGCCGCGCCGCGTCTGGCGCTGGACGCCCGGCTGACGGCCTGGCGCCCGCCGGCTGGAGCGCCGCTGCGGGTCATCGACCTGGCCTGCGGCACCGGCGCCAACCTGCGTTGGCTGGCGCCGCGACTCGGCGGCGCCGCCATGCAGCCCATGCGCGAGTTCTTCGGCCCCGAACAGGCCCGGTGGCACGCCAAAGGAAAAGCTGTGCGCACGCACTACCAGCAAGCCATGGTGCACGCGCAGCCGCAGCGCCGCCAGGTCCACGTGCGCGCGCTGGCCGCCATGGCTGTTGAACATCACCAGCTTCTTCACACCGGCTCGCGCCACGCTGCGGCCGACGGCCAGCCACAGGCCGAGCAGGTCATCCAGATCGGCGCTCAGCGTGCCGGGGAATGCCGTGTGCTCCAGGCTGTCGCCGATGGTCAGTGCCGGAAGCACCAGCAGCGAAGCCGATGGCGGCAGGCGCTGCAGTGCCTGGGCCACCACGCCTTGATTGATCAGCGCGTCGGTGGCCAGCGGCAGGTGCGGGCCATGCTGCTCGATCGCCGCCACCGGCAGCAGGGCGATCGTGCGCGCCGGGTCGATGCGTGCGAAGTCCGTGGTCGCCAGTTCCTGCCAATATCCACTGGGCAGGCCTGCTGGCGCCGCGTCGGCGCCCGGGGCGTTCATCGCGATTGGGGTGTGAGGTAAGGGTCGTTTGGGTCGGCTGCAGTGTCAGGCATCGGCGCCATGTCGGTGCCGCCCGGCCAGGCGACGGCCAGTACCACCGGCACGGCCGCCAGCAGCACGGCGGCCCACGGCAGCCAGGGCGTCGCGCGGGCCGACACGCGCAGCCGCGACAGCACCGCAGGCACCAGGAAGGCCAGCATCAGGAAGGCTACGCGGACCGCGCTGGCGGTGCCGGAAGCAGGCGCGGGGGCAGCCAGGACCCAGCACCAGGCGATCGACAGCCAGGCCAGCCCGAAGCACAGCCGCAGTGCCGGCGACACGACCCTGCCCGCCGCCGGCCGCAGCCACGCCCAGCAGCCCACTGCCGCCACGGTGCTGGCCAGCATCAGGGCAAGTTGCGCCAGCAGGAGCGAGCCGCCCGTGGCGGCAATACCTGCCAGCCCAAGGGATGCCAACGTCAGCACGGCGGCGGCGACTGCGCCCTGCGCGGGTGCATCGCCCCGGCCCCAGGCCAGCAACGACAGCACGGCCCAGCCGAGCACGCCAGCCGCGGCCAAGGCCAACGGGTCGGCTGCCGCACCGGCCAGCCACAGCCCGGCAGCGACCCAGGCCAGCAGGGCCGCCAACCAGGCCAGCACTGGCCTGCCGTGACCGCCCCCGCGTGCGGCATCCAGGGCGGCCATGCCCAGCCCGGCGAGCACGATCCAGGGCAGCTTTTGCGTGCGCGCAACGGCCGGCCACTCGAAGCCCGGCAGCCAGGCCAGCGCGCCCAGCAGCCCAAGAAGCCCGCCCCAGGCCGCGTGGCGCGCGCCCAGCCCTTCACGCAGCACCGCGATGCCCAGCAGGGCCAGCAGCAACGGCAGCACAAGGCTTTGAAATGCAGGGTGGTGGATCAAGTGTTCCGGTGCAGTTGGTGGAGCGTGCTCGCATCATCGTCCGGCCGGCGTCTCACTGGCGTCCTGCAGAGTCTTGGGCCCGGCCCCTGATCCACGCAGCGGGTGCAAAGCAGGCTATCAGAAAGAGCGCGTCGAGCGCCGTGCACATGCCGGCCCAACCTCAGCGCTTCTTGCGGGCGCGAGCTTGGTGTTCGATGCCGCCGCGGGCCTTCCACTCGTTGTCGCTGCAGCCAGTGTCCTCCCGAGCATGCCGCCCGGTCGGGCACAAGACGTTCTTCGGCTCCTCGCCGCGCAGATATTGCGTCTCCTCGTCTTCGGTCGCACGGCGCAC
>DASQFA010000248.1:0-2478 GCA_035633375.1 Rubrivivax sp. | reverse complement strand
CCGAAGTCGATGAACTGCTGCTGCAACTCGAAGCCGCGCTGGCGTTGCCCACGCCGGCGCCGTGGCAGGCGGCGCGGCAGCTACTGAAGCTGCGCGCGTTGAAGCAGGCCCTGGAAGGACGCGGGGCAGTGGCGCAGGGGCTGGCCGCGCCGGCCGCGTGGCTGCCGACGACGCTGCGCCAAAGCGGTCTGAGCCCTGCGCAACGCCAGCGGCTGCAGGCGGTGGTGGCGGCGTTGCGCTCGGCCGCTCCCGGCGCACTGGGATCAGCCACGTACGCAACCTGAGGCTGCTCTGGGTGGAATCGTTCTCGCGGGCTGCCGTGGGCGTGGTGGCGCAGCTGGCCAGGCCGGGCATCGGGCCGAGCCTGGGCGTTGACCTCGGGGCGGTCTGGCTGGTCGTCGAACAAGACTTGCCAGCGCTCTCCGCGGCTGTGAACCGCATGTCTACTGCGTGGGTGGGAGCCACCCGTGGAGTGCCCGAACACAACGGCGCAAGCAACGTCGCATCGGCCTTCGCAGCAGCCCGGTATTGACGATTTCCTGCGCCGCGATGGTAGATCCCCGTTGCGGCAGCAAGCAAGGCGGCTCGGCTTCGCCGCTTCAACGACAATGTGTCCGCATTGCCCGTTCTTGAGCGGAGTTCCGCTTCAGCGCTCGAGTAGTGCAACCGAGTGGCCCCCTGGAGATTCAGACTCGTGCCCGCTGTTCCGAATGCCCAATGCGAAGAAGCCCGACGCAAGCCGGTTTGTTGGGCGCTGCAGGGGCGCTGGCTCGCGTTGGGTTTGACACTGGCCTTGTCCGGTTGCGGCACCTTGCCACGCAACGCGGTGCCGGTCGAGCTGATGCCCGAGGCCTCGATTCCCGGCCTGCCCGATGTGCGGGCGGCCGCCGGCTTGCGCAGCGCGGCCATGACCGCCGACCTCGCGCTGTCGTTCACACAGGAGTTGCCAGCCGATTTCCCGCTCGGGCCCGACGGGGTGGTCCGCTACCCGCACCTGGCGCTGTCCGGCGGTGGCGCGAACGGCGCTTTCGGAGCCGGGTTCCTGAACGGCTGGACGACGACCGGCCAGCGCCCGGTGTTCAAGATCGTGACCGGTGTGTCCACCGGCGCGCTGATGGCGCCGTTCGCATTTCTCGGGCCGACCTACGACCTTGCCTTGCGCGACTTCTACACCACCACCGACACCCGCAGGATCCTCCAGGTGCTGTCGTTCATTCCGCAGTTGCTGGGCGGCGAATCGTTCGCTGATTCCGCCCCCCTGCGCGCGCTGCTCGAAGAACACGTGAACGCCGAATTGCTGCTCCAGGTGGCCCAGGCGCATGCCATGGGGCGACGCCTCTACGTCGGCACGGCCGACCTCGACTCGCAAAACTTCATCGTCTGGAACATGGGGCTCATTGCCTCGAGCGGGCACCCGGAGGCGCTGGCCTTGTTCCGCCGCGTCATGCTCGCGTCGGCGTCGATCCCGGTCGCGTTCCCGCCGGTGCTGTTCGAAGTCGAGGCCGATGGCCGGCGCTACGATGAGATGCACGTCGACGGCGGCATCGCCTTCAACATCTTTTTCACCGGCGGCGGGTTCAGTTTCTCGGAGGTGCGCCAAGGCGTAGCTCGTGGCGTCGGGAGAGAAGACTTCTTCGTCATTCACAACGGCCAACTGCAGTCGGTGCCGCGACCGACCCATCGTTCGCTGCGAAGCATCGGCTTGCGCTCGCTCGAATCGGCGAGCAAGGCAAAGTTCTTGGGTGACCTGTTCCGCATCTATGCCTACGCGATGCGCGAACAGGCTGGCTTCAACTGGATCACGATGCCCAACGGCGTCGAACTGGCGGGCGACGAACTGTTCGACCCGGTGCTGATGCGCGGCCTCTTCGACCTCGGCTACGCCAAGGCCGTGGCCGGGCAGGTCTGGGCCACGGTGCCGCCCGGCCTGCCGCCGCGCAACGAGCGCTGAGAAGGCCGCGCGTCCGGGGCGCTGGTGCGTCGCCAACTTCTGGCGGCTTGCGGCCCGCGCGATCGGCGGCGAGGCCATGTCTCATGCCTTGTCCAGATCGACGACCTTTTGCATGTCTGCCCGCAGCAGGCCCGTGCCCACGCGCACGAACCTGCGCACCAGGCTGTAGCCGCGCCGCAGGGATTCGGCCAGTTCACGCTCCAGCGCGGTGGGCAGCACGCGCGACATCCCGTCGACAGACTGCGGCTCGGCCTGAAGCTCGACAGCGGCGCGCTCGAGGTCGCGGATCTGCGGCTTCGCCTCGAGCACGCCACGGGCCAGTTCAAGATCCTGCTCGGCGACTGCACGCAAGGCGCGGCGCAGCTCCTGGCTGACGGCATCGGCAAGCGTGCGCAAGCGTTCGCGCGCCTGCGGGCTCATTGCCGTGCCGCGTACTTCGTGCCGCCGGAACAGCGGAATCACTTCCTTGTCGATCAGGTCGCCGATGGCTTCCAGATAGTCGGCCGCTTCGACCAGATCGACGGCCG
>DASQFA010000247.1:0-9587 GCA_035633375.1 Rubrivivax sp. | reverse complement strand
GCCGCTGTACACACCCGCCGAGCGCGAACGCCGCGACGCCACGGTGTGGACGCTGGTGCAGGGGGTGCTCGCCCCGGTGCAGTTCCTGGTGTTCCTGGTCAGCCTGGCCCTGGTGCTGCGCTGGCTGGTCAGCGGCGAGGGTTATGCGCTGGCCAACGCCTCGGTGGTGCTGAAGACGCTGGTGCTGTACACCATCATGGTCACCGGCGCGATCTGGGAGAAGGTGGTATTCGGGCGCTACCTGTTTGCGCCTGCCTTCTACTGGGAAGACGTGTTCAGCATGCTGGTGCTGGCGCTGCACACCGCCTACCTGGTGGCGCTGGCCACCGGCGCACTGGATGCGCGTGGGCTGATGCTGCTGGCGCTGGCGGCCTACGCCACCTACGTCATCAACGCCGCCCAGTTCATCCTGAAGCTGCGCGCCGCGCGGCTCGATGCCGCGCGCGGTCCGGCCACCGCGCCGGGGGTTTGTGCGCCATGAACGCCGTCATCCCCCTGAAGGCCATCGGCGCCGCCGGCTGCGGCGAGCCATCGGCGGCGCGCGAGGTGCTGCGCGAGCGTGGCCAGCGTGAGGTGTTCTGCGGCCTGACCGGCATCGTCTGGCTGCATCGCAAGATCCAGGACGCGTTCTTCCTCGTCGTCGGCTCGCGCACCTGCGCGCACCGCATCCAGTCGGCCGCGGGCGTGATGATCTTTGCCGAGCCGCGCTTTGCCACCGCCATCATCGACGAGCGCGACCTGGCCGGCCTGGCCGACGCGCAGGACGAGCTCGACCGAGTCGTCAGCCGGCTGCTGGAGCGGCGCACCGACATCCGCATGCTGTTCCTCGTGGGCTCGTGCCCGTCCGAGGTGATCAAGCTCGATCTGTCGCGCGCCGCCCTGCGCCTGAGCCAGCGTTTTTCACCCCAGGTGCGCGTGCTCAACTATTCGGGCAGCGGCATCGAAACCACCTTCACGCAGGGCGAAGACGCCTGCCTGGCCTCGCTGGTGCCGGTGCTGCCGGCTGCCCACAGCACAGCCGCCCAGTCGCTGCTGGTCGTGGGCGCACTGGCCGACGTGGTCGAAGACCAGTTCGCGCGGCTGTTCAGGGCCATCGGCATCGACAGTGTCGACTTCCTGCCGGCGCGGCGCAGCGAGGCCATGCCTGCAGTGGGGCCGAACACGCGCTACCTGCTGGCCCAGCCTTTCCTGGCCGACACGGCGCGCGCCCTCGAAACACGCGGCGCGCGGCGCATCGCCGCGCCCTTCCCGCTGGGGGTCGAAGGCACCACGCGCTGGATCGAGGCCGCCGCCGCAGCCTTCGGCATCGACGCGGCAACGGTCGAGCAAGCCACCGCCAGCGCACGCCAGCGCGCGCACACCGCCCTGGCGCGCCAGCGTGCGGCGCTGCAGGGCAAGAGCGTGTTCTTCTTTCCCGATTCGCAACTCGAGTTGCCACTGGCGCGCTTCCTGGCGCGCGAGCTGGGCATGCGTCTCACCGAGGTGGGCACGCCCTACCTGCACCGCGAGCACATGGCCGAAGAACTGGCCTTGCTGCCGCAGCAGGCGCGGCTCAGCGAGGGCCAGCATGTCGAGCGGCAGCTCGAGCGCTGCCGCGCCGAGCGGCCCGACATCGTGGTCTGCGGCCTGGGCCTGGCCAATCCGCTGGAAGCCGAAGGCCTGACCACCAAGTGGGCCATCGAGCTGGTGTTCACGCCCATCCAGGGCTACGACCAGGCCGCCGATCTGGCCGAACTCTTTGCGCGGCCGCTGCGTCGGCGCGAACTGCTGGCCGCCTGAGGCAAAAGCCGAGGCACAGGCAAGCGCCATCATGCAGCTCACGCTCTGGACCTACGAAGGCCCGCCGCACATCGGCGCGATGCGCATCGCCACCGCCATGCGCGGCCTGCATTACGTGCTGCACGCGCCGCAGGGTGACACCTACGCCGACCTGCTGTTCACCATGATCGAGCGGCGCGACCGGCGCCCTCCCGTCACCTACACCACCTTCCAGGCGCGCGACCTGGGCGGCGACACCGCCCAGCTGTTCCAGACCGCGGTGCGCGAAGCCTACGAGCGCTTCCAGCCGCAGGCCATGATCGTCGGCGCGTCCTGCACGGCCGAGCTGATCCAGGACGACCCGGGTGGCCTGGCCGAGGCGCTGAACCTGCCGGTGCCTGTGGTGGCGCTGGAGTTGCCGGCCTACCAGCGCAAGGAAAACTGGGGTGCCGCCGAAACCTTATACCAGCTGGTGCGCAGGCTGTGCGCGGGCGCGGTGCCGCCGCCGGGTACGAAGCGCGAGCGCGCGGCCGGCCAGGCGGCGCGCTGCAACATCCTCGGCCCCACCGCACTGGGCTTTCGCCACCGCGACGACCTACGCGAGGTGCGCGAGCTGCTGCAGCGCCTGGGCATCGAGATCAACGTGGTCGCGCCGCTCGACGCCACGCCGGCCGACCTGGCGCGACTGGGCGATGCCGACTTCAATGTCGTGCTCTATGCCGAGGTGGCGATGCAGGCCGCCCAGTGGCTGAGCCGCAGTTTCGGCCAGCCCATGGTGAAGACGGTGCCGATCGGCGTGCGCGCGACGCAGGACTTCATCCGCGAAGTGGCCGCGCTGGCCGGCGTCGACCCGCAGCCTGCGCTGGACGACCCGCGCTCACGCTCGAGCTGGTATGCGCGCTCGGTCGATTCCACCTACCTCACCGGCAAGCGGGTGTTCGTGTTCGGCGATGCCACGCATGCGGTGGCGGCGGCACGCGTGGTGAGCCAGGAGTTCGGCTTCACCGTGGTCGGCATCGGCACCTACAGCCGCGAGTTCGCGCGCGAAGTGCGCGACGCCGCCAAGCTGTACGGCGTCGAGCCGCTGATCACCGACGACTACCTCGAGGTCGAGGCCCGTGTGGCCGAGCTGCAGCCCGAACTGGTGCTGGGCACGCAGATGGAGCGGCATATCGCCAAGCGCCTGGGCATCCCCTGCGCGCTGATTTCCGCGCCGATGCACGTGCAGGATTTCCCGGCCCGGCACGCGCCACAGATGGGTTTCGAAGGCGCGAACGTGCTCTTCGACACCTGGGTGCACCCGTTGATGATGGGCCTGGAAGAACACCTGCTGCACATGTTCCGCGGCGACTTCGAGTTCCACGACGGTGCGGCCGCCTCGCACCTGGGCCACAGCGGGCCGACGCCGTCCGCGGTGGCCGTGGCCGAAGCCGCCGTCGCCGCACCCGTGGTGGCCGTGGCCAACGCGGCGCCGCTGACCGCGTCGACCGAGTCCATCGTCGTCGGCGGCTGGGCACCGGAGGCGCAGAAAGAGCTGCAGAAGATCCCCTTCTTCGTGCGCGGCAAGGCGCGCCGCAACACCGAACGCTTCGCCTCGGAGCGCGGCGTGGCATTGATCACCGTGGAAACACTGTATGACGCCAAAGCGCACTTCGGCCGTTGAACTGGCCGCCACGCCGACGCGCGTGGTGCTGGTCACGATGGACAGCCACCTGGCCAGCGCGGCCGAACGTGCCAACCGCCAGCTCGCGCACGATCTGCCGGGCCTGACGTTGACGGTGCACGCCGCCGGCGAATGGGGTTCCGACGGTGCCGCCCTGCAGCGCTGCCATGACGACATCGCCGGCGGCGACATCGTCATCGTCACGATGCTGTTCATGGAAGACCACTTCCTGCCAGTGCTGCCGGCGCTGAAGGCGCGGCGCGAGCATTGCGACGCGATGGTCTGCGCCATGTCGGCGGCCGAGGTGATGAGCCTGACGCGCATGGGCAAGTTCAGCATGGACAAGCCGGCCAGCGGCGCGCTCGCAATGTTGAAGCGCTTGCGCGGCAAGCCCGAGGCCAAGAGCGAGGCCTCCGGCGAGCGCGCCACCGCCGGTGCGCAGCAGATGAAAATGCTGCGCCGGCTGCCGAAGATCCTGCGCTTCGTGCCCGGCACCGCACAGGACGTGCGCGCCTATTTCCTGACGCTGCAGTACTGGCTGGCCGGGTCGCAGCAGAACATCGGCAACCTGGTGCACATGCTGGTGCATCGCTACGCCGCGGGCCCGCGCGAGGGCCTGCGCGCACTGGCCCGGCCGCAGCCGCCGCTGGAGTACCCCGAGCTCGGCGTGTACCACCCGCGCATGGCCGGCGAGGGCGTGCACAACGGCATGTCGGCCGAGCTCGCGCTGTTGCCGCGCGTGGCCACCAGCGGCAAGCGCGGCACGGTCGGCGTGCTGGTCATGCGCTCTTACCTGCTGGCCGGCAACGCCGGCCACTACGACGGCGTGATCACCGCGCTTGAAGCGCGCGGCCTGCGCGTCATCCCGGCCTTTGCCACGGGGCTGGATTCGCGCCCGGCAATCGAGCGCTTCTTCTTCGAGGCAGGGCGCAGCCGCATCGACGCGCTGGTCTCGCTGACCGGCTTCTCGCTCGTCGGCGGGCCGGCCTACAACGACGCCAAGGCGGCCGAGGACATGCTCGCCCGCCTCGACGTGCCCTACCTGGCGGTGACTCCGGTGGAGTTCCAGACGCTGGAGGCCTGGGGCGGCTCCGAACGCGGCCTGCTGCCGGTGGAAGCGACGATGATGATCGCCATCCCCGAGCTCGACGGCTGCACCGGCCCGATGGTCTTCGGCGGCCGCAGCGACGCCGCCGGCGCTGCCTGCCACGGCTGCGAGCGCAGCTGCACCTTCAAGCAGGCAGAGAACGACCACGACATGCACACCTGCTCCGAGCGCGCCGACGTGCTGGCCGCGCGCGTCGGCCGCCTCGTCGACCTGCGCCGCAGCGAGCGCGCCGAGCGCCGCATCGCGGCCGTGGTCTTCAACTTTCCGCCGAATGCCGGCAACACCGGCACCGCGGCCTTCCTGTCGGTGTTCGAGTCGCTGCACAACCTGCTCAAGGCAATGCAGCGCGAGGGCTACACGGTCGAGGTGCCGGCCACGGTGGACGAACTGCGTGAGCGCGTCATCCACGGCAATGCCGAGACCTTTGGCGCCAGCGCCAACGTGCATGCGCGCATTGCCACCGACGACCATGTGCGGCGCGAGCGCTGGCTCAACGAGATCGAAAAACAATGGGGCCCGGCGCCGGGCAAGCAGCAGAGCAACGGCAGCTCGATCTTCGTGCTGGGCGAGCGCTTCGGCAATGTCTTCGTCGGCATCCAGCCGGCTTTCGGCTACGAAGGCGACCCGATGCGCCTGCTGTTCGAAAAGGGTTTCGCGCCGACACATGCCTTCTCGGCCTTCTACCGCTGGCTCAAGGAAGACTTCAACGCCCATGCGGTACTGCACTTCGGCACGCACGGCGCGCTCGAGTTCATGCCCGGCAAGCAGGCAGGCCTGTCGGGCGATTGCTGGCCCGACCGGCTGATTGGCGACCTGCCCAACTTCTACCTGTACGCGTCCAACAATCCGAGTGAGGGCACGATCGCCAAACGCCGCGCTGCCGCCACGTTGATCAGCTATCTGACGCCGCCCGTGGCCCAGGCCGGGCTGTACCGCGGGCTGGTCGACCTGAAGAGCACGCTCGACCGCTATCGCGGCCTGGAGCCCGATGCCACCGAGCGCGCCGAGCTGGCCGTGATGCTGCAGGCGCAGGCGGCGGAACTTGAACTGGCGAGCGCCGAGCCAGCCTGGGGCGACGCGGCCGACGCCAAGATTGCGAGCTTGAGCGAGTCCGTGCTCGAACTCGAATACACGCTCATCCCGCACGGCCTGCATGTGGTGGGCAAGGCGCCGAGTGCGCGCGAACGCACCGACATGCTGCTGTCGGTGGCCGAGGCTTCGCACGGCCAGCGCCCCGCGCGCGACGCGGTCGAAGCGCTGGTGGCCGGGCAGGCGCCGGCCGCAGCGCTTGCCCTGGGCGGCATGCCTGCCGACGAGGCATCGCTGAAACTCTTCGACGAGTTGGCCACCATCGACCAACTGCTCGCCAAGGATCACGAGATCGCCGGCCTGATGCACGCGCTGGACGGTCGCTTCGTGCGTCCCGCGCCGGGCGGTGACCTGCTGCGCACGCCGGCCATCCTGCCGACAGGGCGCAACCTGCACGGTTTCGACCCCTTCCGCATTCCCAGCGCCTACGCGGTGCAGGACGGTGCGCGTCAGGCCGAGCGGCTGCTGGCGCGGCACCAGGCCGACGGCCATGCCTTCCCGGAAAGCATCGCGCTGGTGCTGTGGGGCACCGACAACCTGAAGAGCGAAGGCGCGCCGATCGCGCAAGCGCTGGCCCTCATCGGCGCCAAGCCGCGCTTCGACAGTTATGGCCGGCTGGCCGGCGCCGAATTGCTGCCGCTGGAACGGTTGGGCCGCCCCCGCGTGGACGTGGTCGTCACGCTGTCGGGCATCTTCCGCGACCTGCTGCCGCTGCAGATCAAGCTGCTGGCCGAGGCCACGTTCCTGGCGGCCAGCGCCGACGAGCCGCTGCAGCGCAACTTCATCCGCAAGCATGCGCTGGCCTACCAGGCGGAGCATGGCGGCGACCTGGAAAGTGCCTCGCTGCGTGTCTTCGGCAACGCCGAGGGGGCCTACGGCGCCAACGTCAACCACCTCGTCGACAACAGCCGCTGGGAAGAGGAAGACGAACTGGCCGAAACCTACAGCCGCCGCAAGGGTTTTGCCTACGGCCGCAGTGGCCGCCCGGTGCAGCGGCCGAAGCTGCTGAGCAGCGTGCTGGCGGGCGTGAACCTGGCCTACCAGAACATCGATTCGGTGGAGCTGGGCGTGACCACGGTGGACACCTATTTCGACACGCTCGGTGGCATCAGCCGCGCCATCCAGCGCGCCAAGGGCAAGGCGTCCGAGGTGGCCCCGGTCTACATCGGCGACCAGACGCGCGGAGACGGCGTGGTGCGCACGCTGGGCGAGCAAGTGGCGCTGGAGACGCGCACGCGCATGCTCAACCCGAAGTGGTACGAAGGCATGCTCGATCACGGCTACGAAGGCGTGCGCCAGATCGAGGTGCACATCACCAACACCATGGGCTGGTCGGCCACCACCGGCCAGGTGCAGCCCTGGGTGTACCAGCAGCTGACCGAGACCTTCCTGCTCGACCCGGCGATGCGCGAGCGCCTGGCCAAACTCAACCCCACCGCTTCGGCCAAGGTCGCCAACCGGCTGCTGGAAGCTTCACAGCGCAAGTTCTGGGAGCCCGACGCCGCCATGCTGGATGCACTGCGCCGTGCGGGCGAAGAACTTGAAGACCGCCTCGAAGGCGTATACGAAGGAGCACCCGCATGAACGTGCCGGGCCGTTCCCTAACGTTCATACCGGAGCGCACCGCGCGGGGGATTGAAAGATGAGTGAAGTCGCCGAGATCAAGGTCAACCAGATCCGCCGCGGTCCGGCCCCGGCCCGCGGCCTGGACGGCGAGGGCAGCGTGCAGGTGCAGCTCGACCCCGCTCTTGCCGATTCGATGAAGATCGGCACTGCCAAGGTCTTTGCCATCTACGGCAAGGGCGGCATCGGCAAGAGCACGACGTCCAGCAACCTGTCGGCTGCGTTCTCCAAGCTGGGCAAGCGCGTCCTGCAGATCGGCTGCGACCCCAAGCACGACAGCACCTTCACGCTGACCAAGAAGATGCTGCCGACCGTCATCGACGTGCTCGAGACGGTGGACTTCCACGCCGAGGAACTGCGCGTCGAGGACTTTGTCTTCCCTGGCTACAACGGCGTGATGTGCGTCGAGGCGGGCGGCCCACCTGCGGGCACCGGCTGCGGCGGCTATGTCGTCGGCCAGACGGTCAAGCTGCTGAAGGAACACCACCTGCTCGAGGACACCGACGTGGTCATCTTCGACGTGCTCGGGGATGTCGTGTGCGGCGGCTTTGCCGCGCCGCTGCAGCATGCCGACCGCGCGCTCATCGTCACCGCCAACGACTTCGATTCGATCTTCGCCATGAACCGCATCGTGCAGGCCATCGGCGCGAAGGCCAAGAACTACAACGTGCGCCTGGGCGGCGTCATCGCCAACCGCAGCGCGGCGACGGATCAGATCGACAAATACAACAGCAGGATCGGCCTGAAGCTGGCGGCGCATTTCCCCGACCTGGATGTCATCCGCCGCAGCCGCCTGAAGAAGAGCACGCTGTTCGAGATGGAGCCTTCGCCCGAGCTCGAAGCGGTGCAGAACGAATACATGCGCCTGGCCGCATCGCTGTGGCTGGGCGTGGAGCCGATGAACGCGGTGCCGATGAAGGACCGCGATATCTTCGACCTGCTCGGTTTCGACTGAGGCTTGTCGAGCCACATCAACGGCAACGCACCCAATGAACACCGCCACCTACCAGCATCGCCGCGGCGAAATCGAGCACTACTTCGACCGCACCGCCGCGCAGACCTGGGCGCGGCTCACCTCCGACGCACCGGTCGGCCGCATCCGCGCCACGGTGCGCGCCGGACGCGACCGCATGCGCGCGACGCTGCTGTCCTGGCTGCCCGACGACCTGCAGGGCCGGCGCATCCTGGATGCCGGCTGCGGCACCGGCGCGCTGGCCATCGAAGCTGCACGCCGCGGCGCCGAGGTGGTGGCCATCGACCTGTCACCCACGCTGGTGGCGCTGGCGCAAGAGCGGCTGCCCGAATTGCCGGGCACGGGCTCGGTGCGATTTTGCAGCGGCGACATGCTCGACCCGCGGCTCGGCGAGTTCGATCACGTGGTGGCGATGGACTCTCTGATCCACTACCGCGCGCACGACGTCGTCGCCGCACTGTCGCGGCTGGCCGAGCGCACGCGCCATTCGATCGTCTTCACCGCCGCGCCGCGCACGACGGCGACGATGATGATGCTGAGCATGGGCAAGCTGTTCCCGCGCAGCGACCGCTCGCCCGCGATCGAGCCGATCGCGCCGGCCGAACTGCGCCGCCTGATGGCCGCCGAAGCCTCGCTGACCGCCTGGCACACCGGGCGCTACGAGAACATTGCCGCCGGCTTCTACAAGTCCCAGGCGATGGAGTGGAAACGGCCGTGAAACTGAACTTCCTCAGCGCCTCCAGGGCCGCGGACTCCAGGCGTCGGGCTGCCGAAGCCGGGCCGCGCAAACCCGGCATGGTGCAGCGCTTCATCGACCGCATGCCCGTGCAGCAGCGCGAGCGGCTCGCGCAGTGGCTGCCGCGCATGCTGCCCTTCGCCGACGCGGCCAGCGCCGACCTGCCGCTGCCGCGCCTGCTGCGGCTGTCGCTGTTCCAGGTATCCGTGGGCCTCGCGGCGGCGTTGATGGTCGGCACGCTCAACCGGGTGATGATCGTCGAGCTGCACATGGCCGCCTGGCTGGTGTCGCTGATGGTGGCGCTGCCGCTGGTCGCGGCGCCGTTCCGCGCGCTCATCGGCCATCGCTCCGACACGCATGCCTCGGCCATCGGCTGGCGGCGTGTGCCCTATATCTGGATCGGCACGATGCTGCAGTTCGGCGGCCTGGCGATCATGCCCTTTGCCTTGCTCGTGCTCACCGGCGATGGCCAGCTGGGCATGGCCTGGGTCGGCCACCTGTGCGCCGGCCTGGCCTTCTTGCTGGTGGGTGCGGGATTGCAGACGACGCAGACCACCGGCCTGGCGCTGGCCACCGACCTGGCGTCCGAGGAATCGCGCCCGCGCGTGGTGGCGCTGATGTACGTGATGCTGCTGCT
>DASQFA010000246.1:0-14799 GCA_035633375.1 Rubrivivax sp. | reverse complement strand
CGGCTGGCTGATCGACCTGTTCCTAATCCCGGGCATGGACCGGCAGGCCGACTTCCGCTTCCAGAACGGGCCGATCAACTACTCGGTCGCGTGGATCCTGCTCACCTTCCTGGGCCTGTTCGGCGTGCACCGCATGTACATCGGCAAGTGGCTCACCGGCATCCTGTACCTGCTGACCCTGGGCCTGTTCGGCCTGGGCTACCTGTACGACTACTGGACGCTCAACGGCCAGGTCGACGAGCTGAACCGACGGGGCGCATGACGGACGCATCGGCCTCGTGCCGAGTTGCGTTCAACGCCAAGAATCCAGCGGCTGTTCTGGGAGCCTTGCAGTCTTTCGAGCCAACAAGCGGGCGGACAGCAATGCAGCGTAAGGCGCCGGTGGCGAGTGCCCGCTTTGTGGCAGCCCAGTTTCAAAAATCGCGGAGCCGTTCAGCCGCCGTTCGCGTAGGCCGGACTCGACGCAGAGCTGCCGGTGGGCCGCTCGAAATGCTGGCGGCTAAGCCGATGTTGGCGTCCGCTAACCGACGACCGTTCGTGCTGGTGATTTGGGTTGCTGCTGTGCAGCGGTAGCGGTATTCTCTGCCGGTCGCTTGACTCACGCTGCAGGCCACCAGCTTTCGCTGGCGACAGGCTGCGTCGGTGCTAGCTGAAATTCATCGCGTCCATCCTGGGGCGGACGCTGATCAAGAAGATCCCCACACCCCTGGGGCTGCAGGCCCGGGCACCCCCGCACGCCCGCCCATGGGCCGCAGCTGCACTTGGCCAGAGCACTTCTACGTATCACCGTGCGGGCGAAGCGGCCCCAGGGCAGCGCGGATCGGCTGAACGCTGAGATCAAGCGGAGCACCAGCGTCGTGGGCATCTTCCCCAGCGGCGGCCATCACCCGACTGGTCGGCGCTATGTTGCTGGAGCAGAGCAACGAGTGGGCCCCGCAGCGCCGCTACATGCAGCTCGAAGGCCTTCAGACTCTCAGCGATGATGCTGCTCAGGCTCGCCTGCCGGCTGTGCTGCGCTGAGCACCGCGTGCATCGAAGCCCCTTCGGGGTTTGGACCTACACCACGCGTTGGAACACGGCCGTCGCCAGCGGACAACCATTCAAGAACTGCGCTTCAGGAACGTGAAAACCCGTATGGCGGCGCGTTCCAACGCGCCTAAGCTTGCCGCGGGGCCCTTGCGGGAAGCCGATAGGCGGATTGACCCGGGTAACCATCCCCCGGCAGAGCCGGGGGCATTCGGGATGTGAGCCGCTCGAAGCGGCTGGCGTCATGCATACGGCGGGCGCTTCGCGCTGACGTCCTCCAAGACCCTTGGACTACAAGATGACAACTCCCTCGCACCTTCTGCATGACCAGACATTGGAATCCTTTGGGCGCACCGCGGCGGCGATGTCTTGTATATCGGCCTCTGGCTTCCCCATGTTCAAACAGGCCTGCGGCAGTGCCAACTTCAGAAACGTCAAACTTGTAATGCCACCCCGGCAGAGCCGGGGGGCCTCCCTTGGTGGCTAGGTGAGCAGTCGGGTGCCAACAACCTCGCCATCACACCTGGAGTTGGAGTTGCGCGCGCCCCCCAGTGCCCAGCTTCGATCAAACCGCACTGCCGGCGGCCGGCTCGCTCAACGCCGTGCAGGCGCAGGTCGAACTGCTGTTGCGCCTGTTGGATCGCGCCGCCTGAGCGTCGCGCTCAGTCGCCGTACTTGTCGGGGCGGAAATCGCGGTCGTCGTCCTTGCGATCCTTGCCCGGCCGCTTCAACCCCACCAGGTCAGCAGCGCTGGCCCTATAGGCATGCAGCACGCCCGGGATCAGCCGGTAGCCACTGAAATCGAAGTCGTCACCGACAGGAGCGACGACCGCGCCGCCGGTGCTGATCGTCCGGCAGTTAGCGAAAGTGCCGATGTCGCACTGGATGCGTGAGGGCAGTGAGGGCAGCAAGGCGTTGGGCTTGAAGTAGACGTCGAACTGCGTGCCCGTGCCGTTTTGGGTTACCGAGTAGTCATTGTCTGTGCCAGCCAGCACGAGGTAGCTGCCATCCATGAGTCGCGGGCCGATCGCCAGGCCTTCCCACTTCTCCGGCGACACGCCGCCCAGCGTGGCCAGGCTGGGATCCGACAGCGTCGCGCTGGCGGCCAGGTCGAGCCACGGCGTCGTGTTGGACTTGCTGACGGTCGTGAACACTGCGCCCGCTGCGTCAAGGTCGATGCCGCTGACATCGGTGGCGCCAGCCAGGTTAATGCGAAACACCTTCTTGTTCGGGCTCTCGACATTGGCATCCGGAACGCCCAGGCCGCGGTTGTTGCGCTCAAGGACCAGGAACTCGGTGTCGTTGATCGCCACCAGCGCCGAGATGCCCCGCCCTTGACCGCTGCCTTCCATGCGATACGCGTATTGCGCCACCGCGCGGCCTGCACGGGTGTCGAACTTGACGATGCGGTTCAGGGTACCGCTGCCGCCGCCTTCGTCGAGCATCGCGCTTTGCAGCATCGCAAAGGCGTACCTGCCATCGGGACTGATGGCCAGACCCTCGAAGCCGCGATTGGTCCGCTTACCCGCGGTGTTGTCGTCAGCGGCGGAAGCCGGGTCCGCGCCGGTGTCGTTGGCGTAGTTGACGACGCCTGTGGCCGCATTGCGCGGACTCAGGTTGGCTGGAATCTCGTACGCGCGCACCTTGCGGCCGCTGCGGTTGAACTCGTACAGTGAGGGACCGTACTCGTCGGACACCAGCAGGCGGCCGTTGCGCCGATTGACGACAATGCCTTCAGGGTCGAACGCCAGGCCGAGCGGGCCGGCAATCGCCGGCGCGAAGCCGTTGAATTCGCTGCCGCCTTTGCGGAAAATGAGCGTCTTGAGGACCTGGAAGTTGGAGATCTCGCCGGTGGCCTGGTTGACGTCGAGCTTGAAGCGGTGCACGCGCGTCTCATATTGCAGCGTGCCGCCGCCGGGGCCGCGGTCCGAGAGCGCCCACCACTCGTTGCGCCGCGGGTCGTAGTAGATGTCGGAGAAGAAGCCCAGGCGCCCGTCGTTGACAACGGTGCCGCCCGAGGCGTCGAGCGTGTTGGCGTCGATAGTGAGGCCGTTGACGAAGGCCGGTGCGGCCTGGGCCGGTCCGGCCATGAGCCAGGCTGCGGCCAGGGCACAGGCGAGGGGCAGACGTGCATGCATGGAGCTCATTCCTTCCGAAGGTGAAACGGAGTAGGTTAAGGGGTCAACTTTATGCCTTTGTGACAATCGCAAGACGCCCCCTCGAACGGGGTGCAGCGTGCATCCAGGTGCCTCGACGCCTTCGTAGCCAGGTTTCGGCGCCAGCACCGGGCCCCGGACCGTCGGCAGCGCCAGCGTCAGCAGGGTGCGGTCATCGAGTCGCTGGTAAGCCATATGCTTTGTTGGCGCCGCCGCGCCGGCATTGATGGCGAGAAGATGGCCAAGCTCGAACGCGTTCACATTGACAAGCTCGCGCCATCTCGCGCAAGCCACTGCTGCCCGTGACTCGCACAGCGAAGGACTCGTCGCACGGTACGGCTGACGCGTACTCAATCGGCCTTGCGTCGCTTCCATGTTTCGGATGGTGATCTGCCCGCCTTGGCCGATGGCCAGCGGCGTGGCGCGCTCTCCGCCGATTGCGCAGGCGCCGCGCGGCGCTGCCTGGATTCAGGCCGCGACGATCTGCCGCCCCGCGGCGCCCGGCAGTACCTTGAGTGCCTTGTCACTGACCGCCGTGTAGCTGCGACTGCCGATCGTGTCCACGTAGACCCAGTCGGCCCGGCATTCAGTCGAGGTCGCGGTCAGCAGCATGAAGCCGCGGCGCGCGGTATCGCAGTATTGCAGCGGGCCGATCAGCTGCGTCAGCGATGCGGCCAGCGCCGCCGGGTCCTCGTTCGGCAAGTACTCCTCGAAGCCCGGCGAGCTGACCGAGGAGGTCGCAAACTCGACGCCAACCTTGTTGCCAGCGATGTCGAGCAGGTCGTTGGCCCACGCGTTGTGGGTATCGCCCGCCAGCACGACCAGGTTCTTGTCGAGTGCGCGGGCGCTGCCGAGCACCGTCTCGCGCGCTGCCGCGTAGCCGTCCCAGGCGTCGAGGTTGTACGGGATGCTGGGTTGGGCCAGGATCGCCTGCTGCGTTGGCGTGAGCGCGGCCGGGTTGGTCTGCGCGATCTGCACAATCTGGGCGTACTGCGACACCGTGACGCCGCTGCCCGGGTTGTTGGCCTCGGCCAGGATCGGCGCCGGGATGTTCATGCGGCCCATCAGCACCTGTTGGCCCAGCACCTGCCAGGTCGCGGTCGAGGCCTGCAGGCGACCCTGCAGCCAACCGGTCTGCGCAGCGCCAAGCAATTGCCGATCGGGGTGGGCCACCGCGGCGGTGAACGCCGCCGCATCGATGCCGGTGGCAGTGAAGTAGTCGGCGTAGTCGAGTTGCTGATCGCGCGCGACGACGCGCGTGTCGAGCATGTGCAGCGCGAGCAGGTTGCCGAAATCAAAGCCGCGGTAGAGTTGCAGTGGATCGGCACCGGTGCGGATCGGCATCCACTCGTGATAGGCCTGCAGGGCCGCGCTGCGGCGCGCCGTGAACTCGCCTTCGGTGGCGAGTTGGTGGTTCTCGGCGCCGTTGCGCCAGGTGTCGTTTGCGATCTCGTGGTCGTCCCAAACCGCGATCATCGGCGCGGCTGCGTGCAGCGCCTGCGCGTCGGGGTCGGTCTTGTACTGCGCGTGGCGAGCGCGGTAGTCGGCCAGCGAGCCGATCTCGCCGGCCGGGTGGGCGAGCCGGCCGAGCGCGGCCGCGTTGCCGCTGGCGTAGCCGCCCTGCCCGTATTCGTAGAGGCAGTCGCCGAGATGAACGGTCGCGTCCAGATCGGTGCGCTTGGCGGCCTCGGCATAAACGTTGAAAACGCCCGCGGGATAGTTCGAGCACGAGCACACCGCCAGCTTGACCTGCGGCACCGCACCGACGGGCAAGGTCTTGGTTCTGCCGACCGGCGAGCGCTGGCTGCCGACGGCAAAGCGGTACCAGTAGCGTGTGCCGGGCTGCAGGCCGGTGGCATCCACCTTGACGGTGAAGTCGCGTGCAATGTAGGCTGCGGTCGTGCCTTGTTGGACGATGGTGGTGAAGTTGGCGTCGCTCGCCACCTCCCAGTCGACGTCGACACGGCCGACGCCGGTGGTGATGCGGGTCCACAGCATCACGCGATCGGACAAGGGGTCGCCGCTGGCCACGCCATGGGCGTAGACCACGTCCGGCGTGTCGTCGTCGCTGCCGCAGCCGGCCAGGTAGAGCGTGCCGATCGCCACCACGCTGGCGGCGGCGCCGCGCAGAAGGCCGCGCCGCGAGCGGCTCTGCGGGAGCGAGGGTTGCAGCAGGTTGTGGCGCGGCGGGCGGTCGTTGTCTTGCTTCATGTGAGTAGTTTGACTGATGTCGGTGAAACTGGCGTGACGCTCGCGTGGCAGAGCATTGGAGGTCTCAAACAACCGCTGCAAGGGCGGCAAGGGGCGAAGCGGGGCCCAGACCGGCCTGAAGTGTCCTCAAATGCCTCCTCACTCCCTTTGCTCAGCTCGATCTCCTGAATCGTGTTGCCGGCAGCAGGTCGTGCTGACTGATCGGCATCGTGTAACGGCCCGCTATAGCGTCGGTGCGCTGACACACACTCAAGCTGGGACATTCTGGGACATCTACCCTTCCCTTCCACGTTCATCCCCTTCTGCGATGCAGCCTATGCCAATCACAATCCCGAGATCCCGCGAAGACTGCCGCGCGGGTGCAAACGGAGCGAGCATTCCATGACGATGATCATCAACAACGTCGCCTACCAGCGGGGCCGGCGCCTCGGCGACATCAGCATCGACGACATCAGCAGCGTCGTCAAACAGCCCGAGACGTTCGTCTGGCTCAGCCTGCATCAACCAGACGACGCGCTACTGATGAGGGTTCAAGAAGAGTTCGGTCTACACGAGCTTTCCATCGAAGACGCACGCGAGGCTAGCCAACGCCCCAAGATCGAGGCCGACGGCGAATCCTTGTTCATCGTGCTGAAGACAGCACAGTTGGAGCAAGGCCAGGTCGTCTACGGCGAGACCCATCTCTTCGTCGGTTCGAACTTCCTGGTGTCAGTCAGACACGGTGCCGCTTCGAGCGATGCGCAAGTCCGCGAGCGCTGCGAGAAAGCCACGAACCTGCTCGCCAAGGGCCCGGGCTTTGCGCTTTACGCTGTGCTGGACTTCGTGGTCGACGACTACCTGCCCGTTGTCGCGCAGCTCGAGAAGGACTTCGACGCGATCGAAACGGACATCTTCAAGGACCGTTTCGACAAACTGATCATTGAACGGCTGTACGGCCTGAAGCGGCAGTTGCTGGAACTGCGCAACGCGGCACTGCCCGTGGCCGACATCAGTGCCGAGCTGATGCGCTTTCACGAAGATTTGATTCCGAAAGAACTGCGCGCCTATTTCCGGGACGTTCAAGACCATGTGTCGCGGCTGGTAGGCCTGGTCGATGGCATGCGCGAGATGTTGACAACCGCCATGCAAGTGAACCTCGCTTTGGTTGCCCACAACCAGAACGAAGTGGTCAAGCGCCTGGCCGGCTGGGGCGCCATACTGGCCATGCCGACGGTCATCTTCAGCCTGTACGGCATGAACTTCAAGTGGATGCCGGAGCTGGCGTGGAAGCCCGGGTACCCTCTGGCCGTGGTCGCAACGCTTCTCGGCTGCATCTACATTCACCGCCGCTTGCGACGGGCCGGTTGGGTCTAGGCATGAAGGCCTGGTGACTTTGGCGCTCGTTGTGGCCTTCAGTGGATGCGGATGTCCGAGTAGTCGCCCGCCCACTGTGACGGGGCGATGACAAACAGTCATCAAGCGGCCTTGAATTCTGGACGGTCGCGGCCGGCTGCAGAAACGTTCGAGTAAATCGTCCCCGGCTCGGCCGCTATGTGCCCCAGCGCACGCACACGCAGGTGCCTCGAGTGCTACGGTCACGGACCCCAAGGCAAGTCGAGGACATCACCATGCCGGCCACGAACGAGAAGCAGCCCGATCAAAAGCGGATCGTCGCTTCACTGGCTACGGAATGCCACCTGCCGATCGGCGAGATGGCAACGCTCTACGAACACGAGCGGGCCGAACTTGCGTTGGGCGCGCACATCACCAAGTACCTTCACATCTTCGCAACTCGCAACGTCCTGAACGCACTGCGACAGCGCGATCTCGACAAGCAGACCTCGGCCCCTGGACTTCAAGCCTCGCTCGCTGCATGACGCCGACCCTTGTGCAAAGGCACGGGTCCTTTCCGCCAGGTCCAAGACCAGGCGCGATGTCGATGCCCAGGCGCGCCGTTCTGAGTGCTGCCGCTTGCGGCGCACTCTCGCCGACGTTGCTCGCATGTTCGTCGAGTGCGAGCGAGCAAGACGCCGCTCAGGCCCTGCGGCGCCCGCTTGCAGGTGGCGGTGACCGTGCCGAGCAGACGCGTGAACTGGTGCGCTACGCGACGCTCGCCCCATCCAGCCACAACACGCAATGCTGGACGTTCAGCCTGCACGACCAGGCCATCGTGATCGCGCCCGATCTGTCGCGCCGCTGCCCATCCGTCGATCCCGACGACCACCATCTCCACGTCTCGCTCGGCTGTGCAGTCGAGAACTTGTCCCATGCGGCGCTTGCGACTGGTTTGCGGGCCGAAGCCCGCTTCGACCCTGCGGGCCAGGGCGCCATCACCGTGTCTCTGCAATCCACGCGGGCCTCGGTGACGCCCTTGTTCCAAGCCATCTCCGAACGTCAATGCACCCGCGGCGACTACGACGGCCAGCCGGTCTCGAACGCTGAGCTTCGGCTGCTTGAACGGGCCGGGGCGGGCAATGGCGTGCGGGTGATGCTGTTGACCGAGCGCGCAAGCATCGAAAAGGTGTTGGAGTACGTGGTGGCGGCGAACACCGCCCAGATGGGCGACGCCGCATTCGTTGCCGAACTGAAGAGCTGGATCCGCTTCGGAGCCGCCGAGGCGCAGCGCTCGGGTGACGGCCTGTTCGCCGGTACGAACGGCTCGCCGGTCGTGCCGCGCTGGCTGGGCAGCCCGCTGATGGGACTGTTCTTCACCCCGAAGTCCGAGAACGAGCGCTATGCCAGGCAAGTCCGCAACTCATCAGGCATTGCCGTGTTCGTGTCGGAGGTGAACGACAAGGCACACTGGATCGAGGCAGGCCGCTGCTACGAGCGCTTTGCGTTGCAGGCCACGTCGCTTGGCCTGCGCAACGCCTTCTTGAATCAGCCTGTCGAGGTCGGGGCGATCCGACCCCAGTTCGCATCGGCGCTGGGCCTGGGCAGCCAGCGGCCGGATCTGGTCGTGCGCTTCGGCCGCGGGCCTGCGATGCCGCTGTCCATGCGCCGGCCTGTTCAGGCGGTACTGGTTTGACCCCCAGGCAACCCACGAGGGAGCCATTGCCATGATGGCGATCGTCTGGTCCGCGCTTGCTCTGGGCGTGCTCGCGGTCGCCTTGTGGAGCATCTCCGCTTACGGGCGGTCTCGATGGGCTGCGGCCACCCAGGCCCTGCTGGGCCAGCTGGAGGCAGCGCGCTTGCCCGCGAGAGCATTCCGTTTCGACGTTCGGGAACTCGAAGGTCTGCCGGCGCCGGTGCAGCGCTGCTTCCGCGCCGTGCTCAAGGACGCAAGGACGGTCAGCCCATCGTGACGTGTATGACCGTTGCGCACACCGGCACCTTCAATGTGACTGCACTCAGCAGCCGCGTGCCTCCTCAATCAAGCATCGGCCCGCACCATCGAGAACGTCTTCCAAACTGCAAGTGGCAATGTAGGCCTGCCGTCTGGGCGGCGGTTGAGCAACCGCAATGCCCGCGTTTGCAATAGCGGAACCCGGGATTGAGCGCGCTCAATGGCCGCGCCGGCGCGAAGCCGCAGACTGGTTCTAAAGTCAGGTTTTGTGTTCCGCGTCGGCGATAGCCTGACGCGAACGGGTTCTGTTGCCGAGCGAAGGGCGGTGCGACCTGGCCGTCGACCGGGCGCGGCCGAACAAGGAAGGACAGCACATGAAGACACACGCTGACTCACTGAGTGCCGGTGCCGGTGCCAGGGACATCCGCCGCGCGGCGCAGATTCTGGCGAGCCGGGTTCCCGGACGCCTGGCACCGCTGGCTGAGGTTGCCTACAACTTCAGCTGGATGTGGAGGCAAGATGGGGAGGCGGTCTTTCGGAGCATCGACGCCTATCGTTGGCGCCTGTGCCGGCAGAATCCGGTGCGCATGCTGCAGGAAGCGCCGGAGGAGTCGCTGGAGCGTGCGGCGATCACGCCATCGCTGGTCGCGCGCGCCGAGGCGCTTCGCGACGCGCTGGAGGCCGACAAGGCGAGGCCGCTCCGCGAAGCCGGCGACGCGACGGCCGAGCACCCGGTGGCCTTCTTCTGCGCCGAGTTCGGCTTGCACCGCTCGCTGCCGGTCTACTCGGGCGGGCTGGGCGTGCTGGCCGGCGACATCCTGAAAGAGGCATCCGATCGGGCCTTGCCCATGATGGGCATCGGACTGATGTACCGGCAGGGCTACTTCCACCAGCGGGTCGACGCCGGCGGCTGGCAGCATGAGTATTGGTACGGCACCGATCCTGAACGTCGCGCCTGTGCGCGCATCACCGGCGCGGATGGGCTGCCCCTGGTGCTCAAGGTGCCCGTCTGGGACGAGGAAGTCGCGGCGCATGTCTGGCGCGTGGAAGTCGGCAAGGTACCGCTTTTCCTGCTCGACACCGACCTGCCGGAAAACACGCCGAAGCAGCGCTTCATCACAGCCCGTCTCTACGAGGGCAATCGGCAGATCCGGCTGGCGCAGTACACGCTGCTCGGCGTCGGCGGCGTGAAGATGCTCGACGCCCTGGGCATCGAGCCGGGCATCATCCACATGAACGAAGGCCACCCGGCCGCCGCGACGCTGGAACTGCTCGGACAGGAGGTGGCGCGGGGCATCCCCTTCACGGAGGCCTGCGAACGGGTGAGCCGCCGCGTCGTCTTCACGACCCACACGCCAGTGCCGGCAGGAAACGAGAGCTACACGCTCGATGAGATCGAACAGGTCATGCCGCATCTGCACGCGCAGTTCGGCACGAATTTCGAGAGCCTCATGGGGCTCGGCCGTTACAACCCCGGCAACCCGCACGAACCGATCGGCATGACGGCGCTGGCCATCCGCATGAGCCGGTCCACCAACGGCGTCAGCCGCATTCACGGCGAGGTGTCGCGGCGCATGTGGCATTCGCTGTTTCCCGGCCACAGCCTCGAGCAGGTGCCCATCCGGCATGTCACCAACGGCGTGCACATGCCGTCGTGGACCGGCCCTTCCATGCGCCGGTTGCTCGACGAGTATCTGCCTTCCGGCTGGCATACAGTGGAGCGGATCACCGATCCCGATACCTGGAAAGCGGTGGACCGCATCCCCGACCAGCACATCTGGGAGGTGCGCCGCTCGGCAAGCAAGCGGCTCGTGGGCTGGGTCAGGTCGAAGACCGTCACTGACCGGCTGACCCGAGGCGACACGATGGAGTACGTGATGAAGGCGGCCATGGCCTTCGATCCGGACGTGCTGACTCTGGGCTTCGCGCGCCGCGTGGCGACGTACAAGCGGCTGTATCTGCTGATCCAGGACCCCGAGAGATTCCTGCGTCTTCTCGAAGGCCCGCGCCCGATTCAGCTGCTGTACGCGGGCAAGGCACACCCGAAGGACGATGAAGGTAAGCGGTTGATCGTGCAGCTGTTTGGTCTGAAGTCCGACCCGCGAACCGGCGGCAGGGTGGCCTTCATGGAGGACTACGACATCGGGCTGGCCAGCATCCTCACCGCCGGCTGCGACGTCTGGGTCAACCTGCCACGGCCACCGCTCGAAGCGAGCGGCACCAGCGGCATGAAGGCGGCATTCAGTGGCGCCTTGAACCTGAGCGTTCTGGACGGCTGGTGGGCCGAGGCCTACGACGGCAGCAACGGCTGGGCGATCGACGGCACCGAGGATCCGAATGTCGAGGCCAAGGACGCTCGCGATGCGGCGGCGCTTTTCGATCTGCTGGAGCACGAGGTGATTCCGCTGTTCTACGACCGCGACGAGCAGGGCATCCCGCGCGGCTGGGTGGCGCGGATCAAGGCCTCGCTGCGCACGATCGGACCGCGCTTCTGCGCCACGCGCATGCTCGACGAGTACGTGCGCGACATCTACACGACGCAGTGACCGCGGCGAGCCCCCTTCCTTCAGGAGGCGAGGAGATGCACGTCACGCTGGTGCACGTCGTCGTCAAGCCCGACGCGGTCGACGCGTTCATCGCGGCCACGCGCACCAACCATGAAGCGTCCGTGCGCGAACCGGGCAATCGTAGCTTCGACGTCCTGCAGTCGCCGGACGACCCGACGCGCTTCATCCTGTACGAGGCCTATGCGAGCGCGCAGGACGCTGCCGCGCACAAGCAGACCGTGCACTACGCGCAGTGGCGCGATGCGGTCGCGCCGATGATGGCCGAGCCGCGCAGGGGTGTGCCGATGCGCGGCCTGTTCCCGGGCGGCTGATGCTCATGCCACTGTCGATCGGGCCGTTCTCGTTCGCGCGGCTGCCGCGCATCGAGTTCGGCGCGGGCACGGTGGGCAAGCTGCCCGAACTGGCAGCGCGGTACGGAACGCCGCTGTTGCTGGTCACCGGGGCGCGATCGTTCCTTGCGTCGGCGTACGCCGAACCGCTGTTCGCGGGGCTGCGCGAGCGCGGCTGCCGCTGGGAGACGGTCCGGATCGAGGGCGAACCTTCGCCGGAGACGATCGACGAGATCGTGCGCGTCAAGCGCGGTACGGGTTTCTCGGCCGTCATCGGTATCGGCGGCGGCAGCGTGCTCGATGCGGCCAAGGCGATCGCCGGATTGCTGATCCCAGGCAACTCGGTGATGGATCACCTCGAAGGCGTCGGGCCGCAGAAGCCCTACCGCGGTCCGACCACGCCCTTCCTCGCCGTGCCGACGACGGCCGGCACCGGCTCGGAGGCCACCAAGAACGCTGTGCTGTCGCGCTTGGGCCCCGACGGCTTCAAGAAGTCCTTCCGTGACGATACGCTGGTGGCCGAGGTGGCGATCGTCGATCCGGACCTGCTGTCGGACTGCCCGCCCGCGCTGATCGCGGCCAACGGCATGGACACACTCACCCAGCTCCTCGAGTCGTACGTGTCGACACGCGCCAACGCCTTGACCGACGCGCTCGCGATGTCGGGCCTGCGCGCGGCATGCGACGGGCTGCCCGCCTGGTACGGCGGCGGCGCTTCTGCGCACGAGGCGCGTACGCGCATGGCCTATGCGTCGCTGCTGTCGGGCGTGTGCCTGGCGCAGACTGGGCTCGGCTCGGTGCACGGGCTCGCCTCGCCGCTCGGCGCCTACTTTCCCATCGCGCACGGAGTCGTCTGCGGAACACTCGTCGCCGCCGCGACCCATGTCAACATCGAGGCGATGGAGGCGCGCGATCCCTCCAATCCGGCGCTGGCGAAGTACGCCGAGGTGGGCCGCCTGCTCAGCGGTTGCGCGGGCACCTCGGTAACGGAAGATCGCCGCAACCTGGTGCGGCTGCTGCAGGCGTGGACCACACGACTGGCGCTGCCGTCGTTGTCGGCGCTGGGCGTGGCACCGACCGACGTGGGCCGCATCGTCGCCAAAAGCCGCGGATCGAGCATGAAGACCAATCCCATCGTGCTCACCGACGACGAGATCGGCCGCGTCGTGACGGCGCGCCTGTAGCGCGCGCCGATGGCGTCCTTGTTTTTCATCGCCAGGCGCCGCGCAACAGTTCCTCCAGCACGGCGCTCCAGCCCTGTGCCCGGTTGCTCAGGTTGTAGCCGCCGCCAACGGTTATCAACCGACCGTCGCAAAGCTAGTTGGCCTGCCGGCACAGCCGCGCGGTGGCGTGGGGGCTCTGTTTTCGAACATGCAGGGCACGGTGGGCACGGCCGATGCACACAGCGCCGAACTGGTGCTGGCCACCGGCGAGCGGCTGGCCGGCGTCAATTTCAACCGCACGCAGCCGGGAGGAGTCGCCGCGGTGCGCTACGCTAACCAACGTATGCGAAAGCTCGTCGACAACGGCTCTGATCGCAACCCATGCAAAGTGACGGCCCCGGTTGATCCCCAATGCCTGGCGGTGGCGGAACACCCGAATTCGCGTAGCCACTTCGGCAAGGGCGCCGAAGCATCCGACAATGGTCTTGCGTAAGTCCTTGCCGCCGTGCCGATCACTTATAGCCGTGGCATTTGTCTTAGGGCACTGCAGCACGTGGTTCGAAAGCCCTGAGCAAACTCATCGCATGGTTGGCAGACTTGGGCAACAGGACGACGCAACTTCAGGCCCGTGGCGCCGGCACGGCCTCCGCCGGCGGCAACGGTGCGAGCAGTAGCGCCTCGACATCGAGAATGCCCGCACCGAATGCACCCGCATTCCACCCTGGCGGCACACGCGCCGTCTTCACGGCGACTGCGCGAAAGGCCTCGATGCGCTGCCAAGGCTGCGGATAGGCCGCATCCAGCGCAGCGCCATGGTGTGCCAGCCACAGTGCCGCAGCGCCACTGGTGATGGCGGTGGCGTAGGACGTGCCGTCACCGCCGCCCGCATAGCCGAAGCGCGGGCCGTGGGCCACATTGGCACGGCGCAGACCGTCGGCATAGCTTGACCAGTCGGTTTCCGGGCCGTAGCTGCTGCCCGACCATGGCACGTCGGCCGCAGTCACCCCACCCACCGCCAGAGTGCGGTTCAGCCGCGCCGGCGCCACCACCGGATTGACGATGTTGCCGGCAGCACAGACCATGATCACGCCCGCGTCATAGGCCTCGTTGACGGCATCGCGCAGCTCGCGATCGATCTTCGCCAGGAACACCCCCAGGCTGACATTGATGACGCGCACCCCGCCGATGCCGAGCAGGTGGCGCACGCCATCGCGAAACGCGCGCTGCCGGGTGTTGATCCAGATGCTGTCGGTGATTCGCACCGGCACCAGCGGCACCTTGGGCGCGACACCGTGGAACGCGCCGCCCGGCGCGCCTGGCGCATGGCCGCAGATCGTGGCACCGATGCGTGTGCTGTGGCCGGCCGAGCCGCCGACCAGGTTGTCGCGGCCGCCGCCGGGTTCGGAAGACGGGAGCATCGCCTCGCCCATCGGCGGGTCGGGCATGAAGGTGCGGGCGTTGGCTTGGTCGATCCAGCTCGCGCCGGGGAATCCGAAGGCCGGATGTTCGCTGTAGCCGGTGTCGAGATGGCCGACCTTGATGTGGCGCC
This sequence comes from Rubrivivax sp., assembly GCA_035633375.1. Lineage (GTDB taxonomy): Bacteria > Pseudomonadota > Gammaproteobacteria > Burkholderiales > Burkholderiaceae_C > Rubrivivax. The sequence goes on along the minus strand of DASQFA010000246.1, from coordinate 533 downwards.
AGTCGATCGCATCCGGGCCACCCAGCAAGGCCCAGGCCTCGGGCACCTTCGACTGCGTCAGGTGCCAGTCCAGCGCGCCACGCGCGGCGCGCATTGCCGGCGCGACGCGCGGCGGCAGTTGCTGCACATCGCGCAGGGCGACCAGCGTCGCCGAGGTGGCATCGTCGATCGGGTCGATGCGTGCGATGCCCAGCACGGCCAACAGCGGGCCGGCGCCGATCGACGGGTACTCGATATCGATCGCGCGCACCAGCGGGGCACGCAGCACGGCCTGCGTGGCGCCGACCGGCCACAGCTTGGTGTCCAGGCCGGGCAGATAGCGCCGCAGGCTGCGTTCGACGTCGGCAGGCGAACGCCCGTCGGTGGTGAGCAAGACGTTGCTGGTCATCGCGTGATCCTCGTGGCCGAATGGGAAGCGTGTTGTAGCGCAGCGCAGACGCGTTGCGCATCCCTCAGTCGATCGAGGCGGCCGCACGAAACGCGCTGGCCTGTGCTTACACGCTATCCCCAGTGGTCCGAACCGAAGTTCAGAT
>DASQFA010000245.1:0-1952 GCA_035633375.1 Rubrivivax sp. | reverse complement strand
CCGCGGTAGTCGGCGTTGAGCTTGAACAGGTTCTGCGTCACGCTGAACGGCGCGTTGCTGCGCGGCAGCGCGTTCAGGAACATCGATGTCGAGACGATCGGATAACTCTGCACCGCGGTGTCGTTGTCGCGCACGTTCCATACGTAGGCCGCGTTGAGGCGCAGGTCGTCCTGAGCCTGATAGGTGAGCTTGACGTTGCCGTTGTAGGTGTTGACATTGCCGTCGAGCGACTGCGACGGCAGCGGCGGCACGGACGGGGCCAGCACGGCATTTACCGTCGACGCCAGGTAATCGGCATTCTGCCGGCCACGCCCAAAGGCGACATCGGCGCTGGCGCGCAGCGTGGGCAGGATCTGGTAGCCGATCGAGCCGACGATCTGCTGGAACGTGTTGTCCGGCTCCAGCGCCAGCTGGCCTTGAACCGCCCCGGGCGCTGCTGGGTTGAACGGGTTGTCCCAGTTCAACGAGGCATAGCCGTTCTTGAACTGCGAGTACTGGTAGGCCAAGGTGGCCTGCAGGCCTGCGCTGACATAGGACACCGCCGCCTCGAACTGATCCGTGGTCTGGTCCACCGGACTGGCCAGTTGCGAGGCCGTGGAGAAAAACGAACCGGCCGTCGGCTTGGTGCCGTCGCGTACGTCGCGTCGCAGGCTGACGCGGTAGGTGAAGTTGTCCTGCCCCACCCACGCGCCGCTCAGGTCGTAGCGCTTGGCCAGGTAGCCGAGTTCGAGCGGTTGCAGGGTGGCGGCCAAAGGCATGGCCTGTGTGGTGGCCGCCGGAAACCCGACACCCGCCGGCAGCGTCAACGTATTGCCCCCGTTGCCCAGGAACGGGGTTCTCGCACCCTCGGCGAAGTAGCGCGGGATCTCGGCGAACCCGAAACGCAGCCCGAACAGGCCCTCGCGCCCGCCCTGGATGTCGAGCCAGCGTGTGTCGATCCCCAGGTTCGAAGCGATCAGGTCGGCGTAGTAGCCGTCGTCGCTGCGGTATGTGGCCTTGCCGCCCAGATCCAGGTAGGCGCCCTTGTTCGGCAGGCCGGTGTAGTTGCCGAAGGTCGTCGAATCGTCGGTGGCATAGATGACGCCGGCGTCGACGCTGCCCGTGACTCCGTTCTTGGGGAACGGACAGCTCTCGCACTTCCATTGCGAGGTGTCGGCCTGGGCGGCGGCCGTGCCGGCAGCAGACAGCACGCCGAGCGCGGCGAGCAGGAACAGGGGGCTGTAGGGGGTCATGTTCGCATCCGGTTTCGGGGGTGTGGGTGGCCTGCGCTCAGCGCATCAGCTTCACGCCCGAGGGGTGGTTGGATCCATGCACTTGCGAATGGCAGTTCGTGCAACTGCCGGCGACCACGAAGGCGGCGCCGCCCGCGCTGCCGCCCGGCAGCGAGTTCGAGGTGCGCGCCACCGACGGGTGGCCGGCCGAGCTGTGGCATTGCTGGCACAGCAGCGGCGGGCTCTTGGTGAGCAGCGCCGGCCGTACCGAACCGTGCGCGCTGTGGCACAGCGAGCAGTCCTCGGTCACCGGCTGGTGTTCCCACAGCAATGGGCCGCGCTTCTCGGCGTGGCAGCTGTAGCAGGTCTGGTTCAGCGTCGGCTTGTTCAGCATCGCCACGGTGGTGGAGCCGTGCGCACTGTGGCAGCCAGTGCAACTCATCAGACCGTAGCGCACCGGGTGGGTCGACGGTTTCTGGAAATCCGCCCGCTGCCCTTTGTGGCAGGTCAGGCAGACCTGGGACTCGGTGGTCTTGACCATAACCGGGTCGCCCTTGCTCTGGTGGATCTTGTGGCAGTCGGTGCAGGCGAGGTCGTTGCGCTCGTGCGCGCCGGCATGCCAGCCAGTGCGTGAATTGCCTTCGTGGCAGCCCATGCAGTTGCGGTTGCGAGCTTCGAGCGAATCCTTGGAATCGGGCTTGAAGGTATTGATCGCCGAAGCCTTCTTCGTACGCGCATGCA
>DASQFA010000244.1:0-2557 GCA_035633375.1 Rubrivivax sp. | reverse complement strand
TGCCGATGGATCGCGACGAGGGCGGGGATGGCGGCCTCGGTGCGTGGCTGCTGCACGTGCCCGATCGCGTGGACCTCGTGCGCTGGTGGCTGCGCGTGGCGCTGCTGGCTGGCCTGGCCGTGTGGGGCCTGGTGCTGATCGGCCTGGACTACCGCACTGGCGAGATCGGCTCGTCCTTCCTGCACGGCCCGCTGCTGGTGTTCCACGAAGCCGGCCACGTGCTGTTCCGCCTGTTCGGCGAATGGATGATGTTCCTAGGCGGCACGCTCGGGCAGCTGCTGATGCCGGCGCTCATCGTCGTTGCCTTCCTGTGGAAGAACCGCGATCCCTTCGGCGCAGCCGTCGGCCTGTGGCTGCTGGGCGTGTCGCTGCTGGATGTGGCGCCCTACATGGCCGATGCACTCGATCCGCAGCTGCTGCTGCTGTCCGGCAGCACCGGCGAGGACGGCGGCCACGACTGGATCTACCTGTTCGACTCGATGGGCCTGCTGCCGCGCGCGCAGTGGATCGGCGCGCTCACGCACAAGCTGGGCGCGCTGGTGCTGCTGCTGTCGCTGGCCTGGGCGGCCTGGGTGCTGGTGCTGCAGCGTGGCCGCGTCGGCGCCGGCGAGGTGCTGCATGAAGATTGACCACGCGATGTGCCGCATCGTGGCCTGCGCTGTGCTGGGGGCCGCGCTGTGCAGCGGCGCGGCGCATGCCGCCGATGCGCTGGCCTGGTTCGATGGCGACCGGCCCGGGGTGCAGGCACGGCAGGCCGTCGATCTGCTGATGAACGCCTCCAGCCATGGGTTGGAGCCTGGCGACTATGCCGCCGCCACGCTGCAGCAGGCCGTGGCGCTCGCGCTGCAGGGTGCGCCGACGGACGCGGCCACGGCGCAGCGCGTGGAGCAGGGGCTGACGCTGGCAATGCAGCGCTACATCAGCGATCTGCACCAGGGCCGCGTCGACCCGCGCGACCTGCAACACGACTTCGACCCGGCGGGCCGCGATGGCTTCGATGCGGCAGCCGTGCTGCAGGCCGCACTGCAGGCGCGGCGCATCGACGACCTGCCACGCGACCTGGCGCCGCGCCTGCCGCTGTACGAAAGGCTGCGCGGCGAATTGGCACGCTACCGCGCGCTGGCGGACGACCCGGCCTGGCTGGCGCCACTGCCGCCGCTGCCGCGCCAGGCAACGGGCGGCAGCAAGCTCGATCCGGGGCAGCCCTATGCCGGCCTGGCCATGTTGGCCCAGCGCCTGGTCGCGCTGAGCGACCTGGCGCCGTCAGCGCCGCTGCCACCGCTCTACGAAGGGCCGCTCGTCGCGGCGGTCATGGGCTTCCAGTCGCGGCACGGCCTGGCCAGCGACGGCGTGATTGGCAAAGCCACGCTGACGCAGCTGCAGGTCATGCCGCAGGCGCGAGCGCGCCAGATCGAGCTGATGCTCGAGCGGCTGCGCTGGACGCCGCTGACGCAGCGCCCGCGCGTGATCGTCATCAACATCCCCGAGTTCGTTCTGCGCGCCTACGAGGTGCACGACGGCCGGATCCGCGTGCAGCTCGAGATGAAGGTGATCGTCGGCAAGGCCTACCACACGCGCACGCCGGTCTTCGACGAGGACATGCGCTTCATCGAATTCAGCCCGTACTGGAACGTGCCGCCGTCGATCGCGCGCGATGAGACCGTGCCGAAGCTGCGGCGCGACCCGGCCTACTTCGAGAGCGAGGGCTTCGAGTTCGTGTCGCCCGAGGGCAAGGTGCACACCACGCTGTCGGCCGAGCGGCTGGATGCGGTGCTGGCCGGGCGCATGCGCATCCGCCAGCGCCCCGGGCCGACGAATGCGCTGGGTGACATCAAGTTCGTGTTTCCGAACCGCGCCAACATCTATCTGCACCACACCCCGGCAACCCAGCTGTTCGAGCAGGTGCGGCGCGACTTCAGCCACGGCTGCATCCGCGTGGAGCAACCGGTGGCGCTGGCCAGCTTCGTGCTGCAGGGTATGCCGGAATGGACCGAGGAACGCATCCGCCAGGCGATGCGCAGCGGCGCTTCCACGACGCTGAAGCTGGCCGCGCCGCTGCCGGTGCTGATCGCCTACGGCACCGCTCTCGTCAGGGGCGGCAGGACGTACTTTTTCGACGATGTTTACGGGCTCGACCGCAAACTCGACGCGGCGCTGCGCCGGCGCCCGCCGCTGGCGTGGAGAATGCAGTGAATGACCCTCCAAGTCCCCGACCCACCATGACTGAAATGGCTTCCTGCGGCCGCCGCCGTTTCCTGCGCCAAGGTGCGCGGCTGGCCACGGCCGGCGCCCTGCCGGTGCTGGCGCTGCCGGCGCGCGCGTCGCTGCGCGGCGAACGCGACCTGGTGCTGGTGCACACGCACACGCGCGAACGCATCGACCTGGTCTATGCCGTCGACGAGCGCTACCTGCCCGATGCGCTGCAGCGGCTGAACCGCTTCCTGCGCGACCACTACTCGGGCAGCATCGGCCGCATCGACCCGCTCTTGTTCGAGCAACTGCATCGTGTGCAGCAGGCGCTGGGCAACCCCCGGGGCTATGAGGTCATCTCCGGGTA
>DASQFA010000243.1:0-2312 GCA_035633375.1 Rubrivivax sp. | reverse complement strand
CCGGGAACTGGCCAGGCCTGTTGGTGACAGCCCGCTCGGTGAGTCGCTGGTGGCCGCCCGGCTAATTTCGCACGTTGATCTTCAAACAGTGATTGCCCACAAGATGGGCTACCCCATGGTTGACCTCGATCGGTTCCCGATCGACCCGTTGGCCGTGACCAAAGTGCCCAAGAACATCGCTGCACGCCACCACGTGTTGCCCCTGATGATCGACCAGGGCCGCCTGATTGTCGCCATGGACCGGCCGTCCCGCGTGACTGAGTTGCGCTCGCTGCACACCTACGTGAAGACGTCGATTGTTCCGGTGCTCGCCTCGGCAATGCAGATCACGGTCGCACTTGACAGGTTGTCGCGCGACGTGTGGTCGCAGAACGTGGTCGGCCGGCCTGCGTTCGTCCAGTCCACTCATTGAATCGGTCGAAGGGCATGGGCCGGTGCGGCTTTCAGAGGCCAGGCTTTAGTGCAACCAACGGCATTCGCTGTGGGTCCACGTTGCTGCAAAGACCCGGGCGACCAACGGCAGCAATCAGTCTGTTGCTGCCCTCGAGCCAGCCAGCCCGCAGCCCGAACGACAGCTTGGGCCGAAAGCAGATATTCCGTTGCACCGGCTCCGGGCGTGTCTACGTGGTCAGCCCGATGCAGTGATCAAGTGTTGCATGGCACGGGCGAAGGCCCGGCCTCAGCGCAGGTGCTTGCCGAAGAAGTCTAGCGTGCGCTGCCAGGCCGCGGCGGCAGCCTCAGGCTTGTACTCGGTGATCGGCAGCCGGTTGGCACCCACTGCCGTCTCGTTGGCGAAGGCATGCATCGCCTGGTAGCGGTGGAACTCGAAGCTCACGCCCGCGCCAGTGAGCATCTTCTCCAGCTCGTCCACCTTGGCAATGGGGAAGGGAACGTCGTCCACCGCCCAGTGCGCCATCAGCGGGATCTTGATCTTGCTGGCGTCGATGTATTCCAGCGGCGGGTAGCCGTAGTAGACGACGCCGGCATCGGCCTCGGGCACGTGCACCGCGGCCAGCAGCGTGAGCGCGCCGCCCATGCAGTAGCCGCTGATGCCGACCTTGGTGGTGCCGCGCGCCTTCAGGTACTGCACCGCGCCGCGCACGTCCTGGCCGGCCGCGTCGCCGAAGTTCAGGTTGGTCATCAGGTGCTCGGCCTCGGCGGCCTCGACCGTGGCCTTCCCGCGGTACAGGTCGGGCACCAGTGCCACGTAGCCTGCGCCGGCATAGCGGTCGGCCACCCCCTTGATCTGCGCATTCAGGCCCCACCACTCCTGGATCACCACCACGCCCGGCGCGCCGCTTGCCTTCGCCGGCTCGGCCAGATAGCCCATCACGCTCTGCCCGTCGGGGCGCTTGAACTCCACCATCTTTCCCATCGCCGGTCTCCTGTTGAACATGTGGCGTGGAGAATACTGCAAGCCGGCCCTGCGACCGAGTCGCCCTGCGAGGGCCGCAGCGATGCCCCTGCTTCGCCCCCAGCCCCAGAAGGAAGCCTGATCGATGATGCGTCTGAGCCGATGGACATGCCTGCCGACACTGCTGCTGCTGATGCACGCCGCGCTGGCGCAGATTCCCGGCTTGCCGTCCAAGCCCGAAGCGGCCGCTGCCAAGCCCGCCGAAGTGAAGAGCATTCCGATCGCCGAGATTCCGCAGCGTGCCGACGAAGACGCGGCTTTCGCACTGGACGTGATCGAGCGCAGCGCCAGCGCCAGCGCCAGCACGACCGGGGCTCTGGCGGATGAACTCGCCGTCCTCAAGCGCAACGTCGTCGCGCTCGAGGCCAGGATCCAGGGTGACCGGCTGGCCGCGCTGCCGCTGGCCAACCTGGAGTCGCTGGACCGGTACCTGAGGTTCCTCGACCGCGAGCTGCGTGCCTTGCAGGCCGAACTGCAGCAAAGCGTGCGCCCGACCACCGAAGCGGCGGCGGAGATCGTGCACCGGCGCAAGCTCTGGCTCGACACCAGCGAAGCCATTGCCGAGGAGCAGCTGCCCACGCTGACGCAGCGCATCGATAGTCTGTTGAAGGAGTTCGCGCAGGCCGAAAAGGCGCTGGCGCTGCCGCTGGCCCGGCAACTGGCGTTGAGCCGCGACACAACGGCGACGCTGGCGCGCACCGGCAAGGCCATGGCCGCGGTGCGTACCCAGATTGCCGGCATCGACCGCAAGCTCTGGCAGCGCGACACCGTGGGCCTGGTCGGCGCGCTGGCCCAGGCCGACCTGCCGCAGAAGTTCAACCTGGGCGCGCTCGCCGACGATTTGCGTGCCGAGCTCGAGTTCATGGACGAGTTCGACCGGTCCTTCGGCGGCATCAAC
>DASQFA010000242.1:0-3895 GCA_035633375.1 Rubrivivax sp. | reverse complement strand
AGCGTGCCGATACGCTGCTGCTGGCGCTGGCGCGGCGCAGGGAACAATGGGGTCTGGCCTGGCTCGGCCTGTCCAGCGGCCGGCTCGGCCTGGGCGAATGCAGCGAACGCGAACTGCCCGCCTGGCTGGCGCGGCTGGATGCGGCCGAGATCCTGTTCGATGGCAGCGCCTTGCCAGCCAGCGTGCTGCAGACCCGCGGCGCACGCACGCCGCGGCCAGCCTGGCAGTTCGACAGCACACTCGGCCAGCGCAAGCTGTGCGAGCAACTGAAGGTGGCTTCGCTGGCCGGCTATAACGCACAGGCCCTGCTGCTGGCGCATGCGGCGGCCGCCGCGCTGCTGGGCTTTGCCGAGCACACCCAGGGCCAGGCTCTGCGCCACGTCACGCGGCTGGAAGTCGAGCGCGCGGGCGAGCTGCTCGAGCTGCCACCCGGCACGCACCGCAACCTGGAGCTGACGCAGACGCTGCGCGGCGAGGACTCACCGACGCTGCTGTCGCTGCTGGACACCTGCCGCAGTGGCATGGGCAGCCGCTGCCTGCGCCAGTGGCTGACGCATCCGCCACGCGAGCGGCAGCAGGCGACACAGCGCCACGAGGCGGTCACGCGCTTGCTGGACAGCGGATTCGAGCCGCTGCGCGATGCCCTGCGCCATGTCAGCGACGTGCAGCGCATCACGGCGCGCATCGCGCTGCGCCAGGTGCGCCCGCGCGAGCTGTCTGGGCTGCGCTTCACTCTGCAGTCGCTGCCTGCCCTGGCGGCCGCGGCGCCCACCGGCAGCGCCCTGCTGGACGCGCTGCACCTGGCGCTGCAGCCCTCGGCCGACATCGCCGATGCATTGCGCGCCATCGCCGACGAACCCGCGGTGCTGCTGCGCGACGGCAACGTCATCGCCCCCGGCGTGGACGCCGAGCTGGACGAGCTGCGCGGCATCAGCCAGAACTGCGACGCCTACCTGCTCGAGCTGGAGCAGCGCGAACGCGCGCGCAGCGGCATCGGCAACCTGCGCGTGCAGTTCAACAAGGTGCACGGCTTCTACATCGAGGTCACGGCCTCGAACCTGGAGCGCGTGCCCGCCGACTACCAGCGCCGGCAGACACTGAAGAATGCCGAGCGCTACATCACGCCCGAGTTGAAGAGCTTCGAGGACAAGGCACTGTCGGCGCAGGAGCGCGCGCTGGCGCGCGAGAAGTGGCTCTACGAACAGCTGCTCGACGCGCTGCAGCCGCACCTGGGCGAACTGTCGGCGCTGGCTTCAGGCCTGGCGGCGCTGGATGCGCTGGCCGCGCTGGCCGAACGCGCGGCCACGCTGAACTGGTGCCGGCCGCAGTTCGTCACGCACCCGTGCATCGACATCGAGGCCGGGCGCCACCCGGTGGTGGAGATGCGGCTGCGCGAAACCGGCGCCGGCGAGTTCATCGCCAACGACTGCCGGCTCGATGCGCGCACGCGGCTGCTCGTCATCACCGGGCCCAACATGGGCGGCAAGAGCACCTTCATGCGCCAAGTGGCATTGACCGTGCTGCTGGCGGCGATGGGCTCCTTCGTGCCGGCGCGCGCCTGCCGCCTGGGGCCGGTGGACGCGATCCACACGCGCATCGGCGCCGCAGACGACCTGGCCAACGCACAATCCACCTTCATGCTGGAGATGACCGAGGCCGCCGCCATCTTGCACGGCGCCGGCGAACACAGCCTGGTGCTGATGGACGAGATCGGCCGCGGCACCAGCACCTTCGACGGCCTGGCGCTGGCCTCGGCCATCGCCGGCCACCTGCATGACCGCAACAAGAGCTTCACGCTGTTCGCCACGCACTACTTCGAGCTCACCGAGTTCCCGGCCAAGCACGCGCGCGCCCTCAACGTGCACGTGGGCGCGGTGGAGAGCGGCGAGCAGATCGTCTTCCTGCACCAGATCGAGGCCGGCCCGGCCAGCCGCAGCTATGGCGTGCAGGTGGCGCGGCTGGCCGGCATGCCGGCCGCGCTGGTGCGCCAGGCCAGGCACACACTGCAGACGCTGGAAGCGATGCAACAGGCCGGCAATGCGCAGGTGGATCTGTTCGCGGCGCCGCCCGAGCGCCACGCCGCGCCGCCGGCGTCTGCGATGGATGCCGCGCTGGCCGCTATCGACCCTGATAGGCTCACGCCCCGTGAGGCGCTTGACGCCCTGTACCAACTGAAGAGTCTGCAGAAAGAGCCCCCCCAATGACCTATTGCGTTGGCATACGCCTCGACGCCGGTCTGGTGTTCATGTCCGATTCGCGCACCAACGCGGGCCTGGACCAGATCAGCACCTACCGCAAGATGATGATCTACGAGCGCCCCGGCGACCGGTTCATGGTGCTGCTGTCGGCCGGCAACCTGAGCGTGTCGCAATCGGTGCGCGAGATCCTGCAGGTGGAAAAGGTGGACCGTGGCGTGCACGAGCAGCCGTTGACCATCTGGAACGCGACCAGCATGTTCGACGCCACGCGCGTGCTCGGCAGCGCGGTGCGTCGCGTCTACGAGCAGGACGGCCCGTCGCTCAAGGCCGCCGGCATCGACTTCAACGCGAGCATGATCTTCGGCGGCCAGATCAAGGGCGAGGCGATGCGCCTGTTCATGGTCTATTCGGCCGGCAACTTCATCGAGGCGACGCGCGAAACCTGCTTTTACCAGGTCGGCGAAAGCAAGTACGGCAAGCCGATCCTGGACCGTGTGCTGACCCCGGCCACGCCGCTGGACGAAGCCGCCAAATGCGCGCTGGTGTCGATGGATTCGACGCTGAAGTCGAACCTGTCGGTGGGCCTGCCGCTGGACCTGCTGGTCTATCGCGAAGGCAGCTTCCAGGCCGCCGACGTGGTGTGCATCGACGAGCACAACCCCTACTTCCGCATGATCCGCAGCACCTGGGGCCAGCGGCTGCACGAGGTCTTCGAGGGCATCGACGATCCGCGCTGGGACGGCGGCGACGCGGTGCACCCGCTGATGGTGGCCTCGCCGCGCTACGAGCCGATGCGCAAGATCAGCGCGCCCAACGAGAGAATCGTCTGAGGCCATCGCCCGGCGTGCAAGGCCCGCGGGCGGTTTCGACGCCGCCGGCAACCGGGCTCAGATGCCCAGCCGGCTGGGCAGCAGGTATTGCTGGCGGTAGATCTCGAAGGGCATGGTGTCGGCCGCCTCGATGCGCTGCTGCTCCTGCACCGACGCCGCCGCCATGGCCTCGAAGTGCAGTTGCAGCGCCGGCGTCCAGGGCAGGCCGAGCAGCGCATTGCGCGTCTGCTGTGACTGGGCGCGCATGAAGCGCACGTAGGAATTGTCGAAGTCCTTCTGCATGGTCGCCAGCACGCGTGCCGAAGGCAGGCTGTGGGGGTCGCCCAGGCCCGCCTGGGCAGCGCGCAGAGCATCACGGTAGTGCCGACCGCCCAGCGCTGCATCCAGTGCATCGGCCAGGGGCTCGATCTGCTCGACGATCTGCACGCCCCATTCGACCAGGCCCACCTCGCCGCCGTCGCGCTGGAGCATCAACCCCGGCTCGCGCCCGCGTGCCGCCACGCGCTGCTGATTGTGGCCGAGTTCGGCGATCTCCTGCGGCGTGTCGGGTGGGCTGTCGGTGAGCAGGCAGTGCAGCAGGAACATGTCGATGAAGCGCATCGTGGCGGGCTCGATGCCCACCGGCACGAAGGGATCGAGGTCCATGCAGCGCACCTCGACGTACTCCACGCCGCGCTCGCGCAGCGCATGCAGCGGCCGCTCGCCCGGGAAGATCACGCGCTTCGGCCGGATGGTGCCGTAGAACTCGTTCTCGATCTGCAGCAGGCTGGTGGCCAGCTGGTTGTAGTCGCCGCCCGGGTTGCGGATGCCGATCGCCTCATACGGCGCATAGGGCAGCGTCAGCGCATCCTGCAGCGACTCACCATA
>DASQFA010000241.1:0-1659 GCA_035633375.1 Rubrivivax sp. | reverse complement strand
GGATGCCGACTCGGAAATTGATCTTCATCAGCCCAAAGGGCTTTGACAGCACGTTGTGCGAGCAACTGCGTGCAGAGGATTGGGACATTCATGTGGCCTTGAGCCTGGGCGCTGGCAAGCGCTTGATCGACGAGCACCGCTTTCTGGTCGGGTTCGTTGTGTTGTCCGGGCCGGACGCCGCGACCTGCGCCGCCGTCGATGCTTTCATTCATGCCCAATCCTGCATCGAATGGGTTGGCGGGGTCGATGCTGAAGCCTTGCAAGTGCAGGACTGCCGCGACCTGATCTTCGAGCGCATGTTCGACCACCTCACGATGCCGGTGGATACGCGGCGGCTGACGGCGACCCTGGGTCACGCCTATGGCCGAGCCATGTTGCGGCACGGTGCGGCGGTCGATGCGGTCGTACTGCGCGATGGCCCGATCGTCGGTCAGACGCCGGCAATCCATCGGCTGCTGCGCCAGGTGGGTCGTATTGCCAAGGTCGACGCGCCGGCGCTCATTTGCGGTGAAAGCGGTACCGGCAAGGAACTGGTCGCGCATGCGATCCACGATGCCTCGCAGCGCGCGAACGCGCCTTTCGTGGTCGTCAACTGTGGGGCCATTCCTGCAGCACTGATCCAGTCCGAACTGTTCGGGCACGAAAAAGGCTCGTTCACAGGCGCCGACCGCCACAGACGCGGCCTGATCGAAGCCGCCAACGGCGGCACGCTGTTCCTGGACGAGATCGGCGATCTGCCCCTGGACATGCAAACGAACCTGCTTCGTTTCCTACAGGAGAGCACCGTCGATCGTGTCGGCTCGACGAAGGCCATTCGCGTCGATGTGCGGGTGATCGCAGCAACCCATGTGAACCTCGAAGCGGCGGTCGCCTCCGGAGCCTTCCGCAAGGATCTCTACTACCGTCTGAATGTGCTTCCGCTCGCAGTGCCGCCACTGCGCGAGCGAAGCGAAGACATCACGCTGCTGGCGCAACACTTCTTCGAACAGTTCGCCAACGAGTGCGGCTGCAAGCTCAAGGGTTTCAGCAGGCGCGCGATGATCGCGATGGCAGCCCACGACTGGCCAGGCAACATCCGCGAACTGATCAATCGCGTTCGCCGCGCCATAGTGCTGGCCGAGGGAAAGCTGATCTTGCCTGCCGATCTGGGCCTGGAACAACTCAACGAAGGACTCATTCATGCGCCGCTCGGCGAGGCTCGTTTGGATGCGGAGCGTCATGCCATTTCGGAGAGTCTGCAATCCGCGGGCAAGAACATCAGCTTCGCCGCCAGGCAGCTGCGCATCTCACGCATGACGCTTTACCGCCTGATGGCCAAGCACGGCATCAGCTCTTGAGCATCGCCCTGCCCCGCCCACGCTCGCCTGCGGTTGCAACGGCAGCTCAGCGCCCGCCCGTCACGTCGATCACCGCGCCGGTGCTGTAGCTCGATTCGTCCGACAACAGCCAGACGATGGCGTGGGCCACTTCTTCGGCCGTGCCGGCACGCTGCATCGGCACCATCGGCGCCGTCTGCCTGGCGCGATCGGGCAGCCCGCCGCTGGCGTGGATCTCGGTGTCGATGATGCCCGGGCGCACGGCATTCACGCGGATGCCTTCGCTGGCCACCTCGCGCGCCAGGCCGAGCGTGAAGGTGTCGATGCCGGCCTTGGCCGCGGC
>DASQFA010000240.1:0-23116 GCA_035633375.1 Rubrivivax sp. | reverse complement strand
GGGTCGTCGGCGTGCAGGCCATTGGTGGCACCGGGCATGCCCACCTTGGTCAGCCCGGTGCGGATCGGGTTCTGGCCGGTGATGAAGGCGGAGCGGCCGGCAGTACAACTCTGCTGCGCGTAGTAGTCGGTGAAGGCCACGCCTTCATTGGCGACGCGGTCGATGTTGGGGGTGCGGTAGCCCATCTGGCCGCGGCTGTTGTAGCTGATGTTCCACCAGCCCACGTCGTCGCCCCAGAGGATCAGGATGTTCGGTTTCTTCGCTGCCATGGTCTCTTCCTTTCAGTGCTGACACAAATTCCGGATCGTCTGTTGGCAACCCGGTTCTAAAAAACTGACTGCTCTCAATGCGGCGGCGTCGAGCCTCCTGCCGGCGCGGGGCGATTTACCCTGCTGAAGGGCGAAGCCGGCGCCTTGTCACCATGGCAGAAGCGGAATTTCTTGCCGCTGCCGCAAGGGCACGGCTGATAGGCCCCGCGCTTGGCATCTTCCGCGGCGATCGACGCCATCACGTCGGCAGGCGGGCGGCTTTGCCGCAGCAGTTGCACCATCACATTGAAGGTCGGCCCGGTGTGGGTGAAGAACAGTTCCAGGCCCGCACACAGGTAGTTCTGCCCCGGCTCACCGTCGCGCGACAGCGCGAAGCGGTCTTTCGGGCAGCCGCCATTGCACCAGTTGAGGACCTTGCAGCCCCGGCACTGGGCCGTGAGCGTGTCGCGCTTGTCCTGGCCGAACTTGCGTTGCTCGGGCGACGCGATCAACTCGATCATGTGTGTCTGGTGGATATTGCCGAGCTTGTATTTCGGCTCGACGAAGTGGTCGCACGAGTACAGATCGCCGTTGTGCTCGAGCGCCGGGCCATAGCCGCAGGTGGGCGCGTGGATGCACAGCAGGTGGCGGCCGAAGAAGGCTTCGAGCGTGACATCGAAGAGCTGCACGTAGACCTGGCCGACGTCGTGGCGCACCCATTCCTCGAAGATGTCGATGAGGAAGCGGCCGTACTGCTCGGCACCCACCGTGCGCTCGGTCACCAGGTTGCCGGTCTGCGTGTAGAGCAGGCGCTTCTTGCCGGGCTGCTCGCTCCAGCCCTTGTTGGCGATCTGGATCGTCTGCTCGGTGGCGCGCTCGATGATCGGGATGAATTGCACCCACTTTGCGCCCAGCTCGTCGCGGAAGAAGCGGTAGACCGTGCGGCCATGCTGCTGGTTGGCGGCATTCACCGTGCACAGGATGTTGAAGTCGACCGCATGCTTGCGCAAGTAGCGCCAGCCGCGCATCACCAGGTCGAAGGTGCCCTGGCCACGGCGGTCGACGCGGTAGGTGTCGTGCAGCTCGCGCGGGCCGTCGACGCTCAGGCCGACAAGAAAGCCGTGCTGCTTGAAGAACATGCACCAGTCGTCGTCGAGCAGCAGGCCGTTGGTCTGGAAGGTGTGCTGCACGGTCTGGCCGGGATGGCGGTGCTTGTCTACCAGCTCGACCGCGCGGCGAAAGAACTCCAGCTTCATCAGCGTCGGCTCGCCGCCCTGCCACGCCACCGTGACCTGCGGCGTGCGGTGCGATTCGAGCAGCTGGCGGATGTAGGCCTCGAGCGTGGCCTCGGACATGCGGTGCTTGTCGTTCGGGTACAGCGATTCCTTCGACAGGAAAAAGCAGTAGGTGCAATCGATGTTGCAGGTGGAGCCACTGGGCTTGGCCAGCAGGTGAAAGCCCGGTGGCGCATTCGCGGGCTGCGGCGATGGCATCACAGTGGGGTCGGCTACGGCAGTCAAGGTGGAGCTCCGTGAGGTCGATGGGGTTGCAGTGGCTGACCGGTCGATGGCACCGCGCCGCTACACGACGCGCAGCAGCACAGCAAAGAAGGCGAACACGCCAATCAGCACGAGCAGGGAAGACATGGCGTACAGCGGCGTCTGCTTGGCTTCTCTGGCCACGCCTGCGATGGCAGCGAAGCCGCCGCTCCACAGGTAGCGCAGGGTCCAACGGTACTGCAGGATCGACAGCAGCGCCGCCACGGTGCCGCAAAGTATGAGTGCGAGCCCCAGGTACCAGGCTGCGAGCGGAAAGCGCGCGTCGGTGTACTCGGGTGTCTGATGAAACCTGTAGAAGAACTGGAAGATGGCGAAACCGAAGCCGATCAGCGAGACCGCTGTGCGCATGTAGGCCATCATCGTGCGCTCGGCGGCAAGCCGCGTGCGCAGCCAGGCGAAGTGGGCTTGCACATTCGCGTCGACCTGGAATCGATCGGATGGATCGCCGACCTTCTCGTCACTCATCGTTGTACTCGCTCGGCAGCCGAAGCATCGTGCTCCGAATGGGCGCGACGGCGCGGTTCTGGGTGTCACCCGGTGGCATGCTAGACCCTGCCCGGCGTTGAGGCGACGGGGGGCTGCGCCAGCCAGGCATTCGCCGCCGCCACGGCCGCGTTCAGCGCCGCGCCGAGTTGCGGCTCGGCCACGAAGACATTCTCTTCGCCGATGAGCCTGAGCACGCCAGTCTTGGCCAGCTGGTCACGCAGCAGCGGATCGACGCCGACCAGCATCAGCTTGCCCTGCCGGGCCTGCAAGGCTTGCGAATAGCGCTGCAGCACGGTGACGAAGGTGCTGCCGACTTCGCTCTTGCCGCGCAGGTTGACGGCCACCACCGCGCGGGTGGCGTCACCGACGGCCGGCAGCATCTCTTCGATGCTCTTGGCCGCGGCGAAGAACAGGCTGCCGTAGATGTGCAGCACCGTGAGCTGCTGGCTGGGCAGGCGTGGCGGGGGTGGCTGCTCGATCGGAAAGCCCTGCGCTTGCAGCACCCACTGGGTAACCACGACCTTGTTCGACTGACGGACGGTGTTGAGCAGGATGCTCAGGCCCACGCCGAACAGCACCGCAAACTGCAGCGGCATGGCCAGCGTGGCGACGAAGGTCACGCCCATCACCCAGCGCGAGATGCGCCCGGTGTTCCAGGCCATCACCGTCTGCTGCACGCGCAGGCTCTGGAAGCCGGCGACGATCAGCAGCGCGGCCAGCGCGGGCATGGGCACGCGCTCCACCAGCGGCGCGATCAGCAGCACGATCAGCGCCACGAACAGGCCCACCAGGATGTTGGCCCAGCGCGAGCGGGCTCCGGCGCTGACCATCAGCACCGTGCCCGACACCGACCCGCCGGCCGGTATGCCGCCGACAAAGCTGGTGGCCATGTTGGCCGCGCCCTGGCCCAGGAAGTCGCGCGACACCTCGGGGTAGCGGCCGTCCGGGTTGGGCGTGCCCTGGCTGACGCCGGCCCCCTGCACCAGCCCGATGATGGCGATGGACAGCGCCGGCAGCCACAGCGACAGCACCAGCGACAGCTGGGGCAGCGCCAGTTGCGGCAGCTCGCGCGGAATGGGCGACAGGCTGCCCACCGTGGGCACGGCGCCGAACTGGTCGGCGGTGGGCAGGCCCGGCAGCGTCAGCACGACCAGCAACACGGTGGCCACGGCAATGGCGATGATGAAGGCGAAGCGCTGCAAGACCTTGTGCCACAGCAAAGCGACGATCAGCGCCAGCGTGAACACGCCGATGGCCGTGACCTGCGGGTTGACCTGGCCGATGCGCAGCAGCAGGTCCAGCCCCTGGGCCACGCGGTTCGAGAAGCTGCTCTGGTAGCCGGTCAGGTCGCTCAACTGGCCCAGGATGATGAGCACCGCCACGCCGTTGAGGAAACCCGTCATCACCGAGTGGGAGACGAAGCGGATCAGGAAGCCCAGCCGGAACAGGCCGGCCAGGAACTGGATCACGCCCACCAGCAGCACCAGCACGACCAGCGCCTCGGCCCGCTGGCCGGCGGGAAACTCCAGCATCACGGCGCCGGCGGCCACGGCCAGCGCGCCGGTGGTCGACACGTTCATGAAGACCGAGCTGCTGAAGAGGGCACCGATGGGCACCGCGACCATCAAGGTGTAGATGCCGAGCAGCGGGTTGACCATGACCAGCAGCGCGTGGCCCATGGCCTGCGGCACGTTGACCACGGCGAAGGTCAGCGCCGCCACCATGTCGGACACCAGATGGCCGCGCTCGGGCTTCAGGTGCCGGGCCTGCGAGCGAAGCCGGTCCATGTGCGTCGGGTTCGTCATCGCTGCGAGCTTGATCGCCGGATCACTGTGCGCGGCCGGCCGAGGCTTGGCCCATCCAGCGGCGCGCGATGCGCGTCACCAGGCCGCGCAGCACCAGGTAGGGCAGCACGCCGAGCAGCAGCGCGATGATCAGCGCCTCCACCGGATGGAAGGTCTTGAATTCGATGAGCTGGTAGGCCGTGTCCATGGCCAGGCCGAGCAGCACGATGCGCGAGGTGGCGATCAGCGCCTCGTCCAGCCGGCCGCGGCGCTGCGCCGGATCGGTGAGCACGGTGCGCAGGAAGGGCGCGCGGCCCGTGCGCGCATCTTGAATGCCATCGCGCAGCGCGGCCACCGTGGCCATGATGGGTTGCAGGATGAAGCGAAAGGCAAAGGGCCCGGCCGGGCGTTCGAGCAGGTTGTGCCAGATGCGCGCCAGTACCTCGCTCGACACGCCGTACATCACCAGGCCGATGACCACGGAAGCAACCGACAGGGCTATCACCAGTCGAGCCAGAACGAGCTGCGCTCTCGAGGGGGTCTTGGTCATTGCCCATGCTCCTTCCCTTGGGTGCCCCATCGTATCCCGGCAACTGGCGCGCCCGCGTCGCGCGGCACCTGCGGCGCTGACACGCAGGGGTGCAGCTCAGGCGGCATGACCGAGACCCGCGGTGCCGTGTTCAAGATCAATGCTCCTTCGCCATCGCCGTGGTGCCCTGCGCAGGCAGGAGCCGGCTCAACAGCTCGTGGGCATCGCTTCTGCCGAGGTAGCGCGGCACGCCGTAGGTGCCGTGCGCTTCGGCGAAGGCGTTGTCGACGATGCGTTCGAAATCCTCCTTGCGCAGCGCCTCGACGCTGAGCGGAATCGACAGCACCGAGTTGAGTTGCCTGACCTTGGCCACGAAGGCGGCCGCCAACGCTTCGTCGCTCTGGCCTTCGCCAGGCAGGCCCGCCACGCGCGCCAGCTGGGCCAGGCGGCGCTGGCAGTGCGGCCGCGAGTAGTCGAGCACATAGGGCAGCACGATCGCATTGGCCAGGCCGTGCGGCAGGTGATACAGGGCGCCGAGCTGGTGCGCGATCGCGTGCACATAACCCACGCCGGCGCGGGTGAAGGCCATGCCCGCGAGATAGGAGCCGAGCAACATCGCCTCGCGCGCTTGCAGGTCGCTGCCGTCGCGGTGCGCCTGCTCAAGGTTGCCGACTATGAGGCGCGTCGCCGCGACCGCCCAGGCATCGGTCTGCGCATAGGCCAGCCCCGACACGTAGCCCTCGACGGCGTGCGTCAGCGCGTCCATGCCGGTGGCCGCCGTCACCCCTGGCGGCAGGCCCAGCGTGAGCTTGGGGTCCAGGGCCACCGCTGCGGGCAGCAGCTTGGGGTCGATGATGGAGATCTTCACGCCCGCATGCTCGTCCGACACCACCGCCGCCATCGTCACTTCCGATCCGGTGCCGGCGGTCGTGGGCACGGCATAGAACGGCAGCCCGCTGCGGCGCGGGCCCGCGTAGAGCCACACGCCGGCGAGCTTCTTCGGGTGACAGCGGTTGGCGTGGCTGAGATTGATGGCCTTGGCGCAGTCGATCGGCGAGCCCCCGCCGATCGCCAGCATCGCGTCGGCTCGAAACTTCTCCAGGCGCTCGACGCCGGCCAGCACGACCTTGTACCCGGGGTCGGGTACGACGTCACTGAAGATCTCGAGCTCGACGCCTGCAGCGCGCAGCGCCTGCAACATGCGATCGGCCAAGCCCAGCGACATCAGCCCACGATCCGTCACGACCAGGATGCGCCGCAATCCAGAGCCCGCGATCGTCTGGCACAGCGAGAGTGACGCGTCTGCGCCCACGAAGGTCAGCGGGGTGGGAATGTGCAGCCGCGGCAGGATGGCTGCGGTGGCAGCCACACGCAGGCGGCTGATCGGGTAGCTCATGTCCATCGGATCACGCTCTTCGCCGCGGCGCTCAACGGGTCAGAAACGCCAGCAGGCGATCGGCGAGCTTGCCGTAGGGCGGCGACAGCAGCTTCATGCTGGACCAACGCGCCTGGTGAAACACCGGCCGCAGCTTAGAGAACGTAAGGAAGCCTTCGTAGCCGTGGTAATGGCCCATGCCGGATTCGCCGACGCCGCCGAACGGCAGGTCGTCCTGGCCGACGTGCAGCACCGCGTCGTTGACCGACACGCCCCCCGACATGACGCGCTCGATGAGCTGGTACACGCGCTCCTTGCGGTGGCTGAAGGGGTACAGCGCCAGCGGCCGCGGCCCGGCGTTGATGCGTTCGATCACCTCGCCCAGTTCCTGATAGCCGACCAGTGGCAGGATCGGGCCGAAGATCTCGCTGCTCATCAAGGCCGTGTCGCTCGGTGCGCCGAGCACGATGTGGGGCGCGATGCGGTGCCGCGCCTCATCGAACGCAGCGCCGGGCAGCAGCGGAATGACCTGTGCACCGCGGGTTCTGGCCTCGTCGAGGGCCTGGACCAACCGGTCGTACGAGGCGCGGTTGATGATGCTCGTGTAGTCGGGCGAGTCCAGCGTGCCGTAGCTGCGCCGCACGATATCGCGCGCCAGGTCGACGAACGCGCCGACCTTGCCCTCGGGTAGATAGGCGTGGTCGACGGTGGTGCAGATCTGGCCGGCGCTGGTGAACTTGGCGAACAGGATGCGCTCCGCAGCGACCTCGAGTTCGAAGTCGTCGCAGACCACGGCCGGCGCCTTGCCGCCGAGTTCCAGCGTCACCGGGCACAGGTTGCGTGCCGCGGCCGCCATGACGGCCCGCCCGGTCGGGCCCGACCCGGTGAAGATCAGGTGGTCGAGCGGCAGCCTGGAGAACTCGATGCCGACGCCGCCCGTCTCGTCGAAGAACTGCAGCTTCTCCGGCGGGAAGTAGTTCGGCATACGTTCCATGAAGAGCGCGGCCAGATGGCGCGAGCTTTCGCTCATCTTCACCATCGCCCGGTTGCCGGCCGCGAAGATGTTGGCCAGCGGCACCATGCTCAACAGCAGCGGGAAGTTCCAGGGCACGATCACGCCCACCACCCCGAGCGGTTGCGGGATCACTTCGTTCTTCGCCAGGCCGAAGGTCAGGCGCTCGATGTGCCGCCGCTGCGGGCGCATCCAGCGCTTCACATGCTGCCGGCACTGCCGGATTCCCGCCAGGAAAGGGGTGACTTCCAGCAGCAGCGTCTCGTGCGTGGAGCGGTGACCGAAGTCGGCCGAAATCGCAGCAAGGATGTCCTGCCGGTTGTCCTGGACGAAGCGCGCGAGCTGTTGCAGGTCGGCGCGGCGCTCGTCGAGGCTCGGCACGGGGTGCGCCAGGTAGGCCGTGCGCTGGCGCTGCAACGCCTCTCGCAAAGCCACGGCAACCGGGCTCTCCGGGGTTGGCGAATCGGCGTGCAACTTGAATCTCCTTTGACGTCAATGACCGTGCGCGCCTTCGCGACACCGGCCAGCACCAACACACAACTGCCGATTCGCTTACCGGCGTCATTGCCGTAGTCACCGAAACCTGCGAATGTTCAGTCTGCCCGTGGTTGTGTCCATCGCAAAGAACGCATCGCTACCATGCGTCTGGCGCAATCGGCGCCGCAGGAGACCGACGTGGATATCAAGCGACTGACGCACTTCATCGCCTTGGCCGAAGAGGGCCGCTTCACCGCCGCTGCCGAGCGTGTGCACCTGAGCCAGGCCGCATATAGCCGCAGCATCCAGGCATTGGAGTCACGATTGGGCATGCGCCTGTTCGACCGCAGGTCCCGGGGAGTGGAACTGACCGCGGCGGGTCGAGCCGTGCTGCCACGCGCGCGCAGCCTCGTCTTCGACAGCGACTGCCTGATTCGCGACATCGAACTGCTGAAGCAGGGCGACGCTGGCGAGATCGTCATCGGCGCAGCGCCAGTGCCGGCGGTCACGCTGTTGCCTGGCCTGCTGACCCGGCTGCGAAAGGAGCGGCCGCAGCTGGTCGTGCGGCTGCGCCTTGGAGCCTTGCTGCAGCTGCTGCCGCAGCTCGAGGCACAGGATCTCGACTTCTGCATCGGCGACCCCAGGCTCATCGCGTCGAGCGACCACCTCGCCATGGTGCCGCTGCAAAAGATCTACGGCAGCCTGTGTTGCCGGCGCGGCCATCCGCTAGCCCAAGCCCGCAGCGCCGGGCCGCAGGAGTTGCGGCGCTACGGCATCGGTGCGATCTCGATGACGCGCGCGCTGCTCAAGCCGATCGCCACCAGTCTGGGGTTCGCGACGGCGCGCAGCTTTCCACTTGCCGTGGAGTGCGACGACCTCGGGCTGCTGACCCAGGTGGTGATGAATACCGACCTGATCGGACTTCTGCCCGAGGGCGCGGCGCTGCTGGACCCCGAGCGCCTGCAGCAGCTGGCGTGGCCAGGCTCGCGTGTGCAATGCGTCGACGTGCATGCGCTGTGGCTGGCGGGCCGCACGCTGTCGCCAGCCGCGCAGTTGGCGATCGATCTGGCGCGGACGGCAGGCGCAGCGGCGCAGGGCTGACCCTTTTGGACCGACGCGTGGCGGCGGTACAGGCCTGTTCCTGCACAAAGGCAATCGGGTTGGCCTGCTACAGCCGGGCTGCGGCGGCCACGACGCAGGCTCCGACCAAGGGCAAGGCACCCGGCACGATCACTCCGCCGCCGGATCGCGCGCAGATGGCGAGCCGGCCCCGAGCGCGGACAGGCGCGGGGGGATTGGACAATTCAGACATTGCCCGGAAGCGTAGGAAACATCACCCTTGCATCCGGCGGTGCCCCGCGCCTTGCCCTGAAGCCTCAAGAACTGCCCCGTCGGCGATCAGCGGATCTGGCCGGTGACGCGGCGTCGGGCATGACCATGGACTGGCGCTACACTACCGCTCCCCAACTTTGCGAGAACCATATGAGCCAATCCATCAGCAAGCGCAACTTCATCGCAGCCGGTGCATCGCTGGCAGCGCTGTCCATCCTGACGGCGGGCTGCACGACCAGCTCGGGCGGCTCGGGCGACCCGGCGGCACAGCGCCAGGCCATCGATTCCGCGACGGACAGCGCACTTTCGCGCCTGTACCGCGAAGCGCCCGGATCGCAGCAATTGGTGGCTTCGTCGAAAGGCATGCTGGTCTTCCCGAACTTCGTGTCGGCCGGCTTCATCGTCGGCGGCGCCTCTGGCCAGGGTGTCCTGCGCCAAGGCGGCAAGAGCGTCAGCTACCACCGCATGACCGAAGGCTCGGTTGGGTTGCTAGCAGGTGCACAGTCGCAGGCCGTGTTCATCCTCTTCATGACGGACGAAACCCTGAAGAGCTTCCAGGCCAGCAGCGGCTGGACGGCCGGCGTCGATGGTTCCGTGGCGCTGCTCAACGTCGGTGCCGCAGGACAGGTGACCACGCAGACCGGCCAACAATCGATCGTCGGCTTCGTGCTGACGAATTCGGGCCTGATGGCCAGCCTGAGCCTCACCGGCGCCCGCATCACGCCGCTCAACATCAAGTGACGCCAATGCGTGCGCACGCGGGCCTCGGGTCGGCATGCGCCGTAGTGACTGCCCGCTATCCGGGGTTCTGCCCGCGGAACACCGATCCGATGCGGCAAGGTGTGTGTCGGTGACGCCGTTCGGTCCTGGCACATCAACTGCTGATGGTCCATTCGTGATCGCACTTTCGGCAACAGACGCAGGCCTGTTCGTCGAGCACGTCCGCCCGAACCAGGCGGAAGCGGGCGTAGGTGCCGCAGGCCGGGCAATCGGCCTGATTCGCCGCCGCCTCGGCGTGCATCAGCAAGTACAGATAGCGGCGCAGCGCCCACAGGCCGACGCCACTGCAGACGAGGATGGCCACGATGTCGATGAGCTGGTCTGCCCAGCCGCGATACTTCGACGCCGCCTCGAACGCGGCGACGACGCCGATCAGACAACAGAAAGTCAGCGCCATGTGCGCATGACTGCGCATCAACTCGCGCTCGTACCATTTCCTGAAGCCGTGCTTGCGGATGCCCGCGGCCAGTTTCATGCGTCGTCTTGATGGGTGCCCGGTGGGCGTGGTCGCGAGCATATTGACACATCCAGCCGATGCGCCTGGGGCGCCGCCAAGGGCGGCTTTCGATAGGGCTCGTCGAAGTCGATGAAGTCGTGTTCCGTCAAAGCGGCTTCGGCCCACTGCGCGAAGCCAGGCAATGCGCGCAGCCGTTCGACATAGGCCTGCGCCGTTTCGGACATCGGCAAGCCATAGGTGAGGACGCGTGACGCCACGGGCGCATAGAACGCATCCGCCGCGCCAAAGCCGCCAAACAGCATCGGCCCGCCGCTTGCCGCCAGTTGCTGCGACCACATCTGGTCGATACGCTGCACATCGCGCCGCACTTCGGCCTGCTCGGCCCAGATGCGCTGGCCCACTTCGGCGAGCGCGGCCTCGATGTTCATCGGGCAAGACGAGCGCAATGCACTGAAACCCGAATGCATCTCGGCACACAGGCAGCGTGCCCGCGCGCGCTCGCGTGCCTCGGTGGGCCACACGCCGCTTGCCGGGAACTTCTCGTGCAGGTATTCGGCAATGGCCAGGCTGTCCCACACGGCGAAGCCCTCGTCCAGCAGCACCGGCACGCGGCCGGCCGGGCTGACGCGTGCCACGCCCTGGCGAAACTGCGTCGAGCCACCCTGGTCGAAGCGCAGCTTGATCTCGTCGAAGGCAATGCCCAGCTGGCGCATCAGCAGCCAGGGCCTCATCGACCACGACGAGTAGTTCTTGTTCGCGATGTAAAGCTGCAGCGACATGGCGGGAAGGGCGGTTGAAACAAGCGACCCATGTTATGACGCCTCGGGCGGCGCGGCCACACGAAGTGCCGATCAAGGCCCTGCGCCCCCGGCATCACCGCCGCGCAGCTCGCGGGCCTTCCTTGCTCAGCGAGCGCTGCGCGCCGCGCGCCAGCGGTTGAGTCGTGCCACACCGGTGCCCGGCGACAGGTACGACGGCGCAACGGCTTCCAACGACGCGGCCTGGATGCCCAGAGCCTGCAGGCCGGGAAGCTGGCCGGTGGCGACATTCGGCACGCGCATCGACAGGATGTTGTCGCGCGACATCAGCGGCACGCCCGGCAGCAGTTCCATCGCCATCGCCTGCAGCTTGCCCATCGATTCAGGCAGCGAAATCAGCGGCCGTTGATGGCCGCCCAGCCGCCCGGCCAGCCGCACCAGTTCGCCGAGTGTGAAGACTTGCGGCCCGGCGCATTCGTAGGTCTGGCCGATGCTGTCCGTGCGTTCAAGGCAGCGCAGCACCGCCTGCGACACATCCTCGACCCAGACCGGCTGGAACTTGGCGCCGACGCCGGCCAGCGGCATCACCGGGAAGACCGATTGAAGTGCTGCAAACAGGTTCAGGAAACTGTCGTCGGCACCGAAGATGACCGACGGGCGCAGCACCGTCAGCTGCAGCGGTGCCGCCTTGAGGATGGCCTCGGCCTCGGCCTTGCTGCGCAGGTAGTTCGACGGCGCATTGGCGCTCACGCCGAGCGCGCTGACATGCACCACGCGCGTCACGCCGGCAGCCACGCAGGCGCTGGCCAGGCGGCGCGCCAGGCGCACGTGCACGTGCTCGAAGTCGGCGGCGCTGCCATGCAGGATGGCGATCAGGTTGACGACGGCGTCGTGACCCGCGATCACGCGACCCAACTGGGCATCGTCGTGCACATCGCATTCCACCGGGTCCACGGTGGGCAGGAACTGGATCGACTTGGCATGCGCCAGGCGGCGTGTCGGCACAGTGATGCGAACACCGGCGCCACTGCCATGCTCGACCAGCCGCTCGCACACCGAGCGGCCGACGAAGCCGCTGCCACCGAGCAGCAGAACCCGCTTCATCTCGTTCAATGGACGTCCCTCCGCGCTGCGCGCTGCGGGATGAGCGCTTGGGGAGCGGCCCGGCGCGTTCACTGGTGTACCTTCGTGCTACGCACTGCGGAATTCTCCCTTGGGGCGGCCCGGCGGGCTCATGGCAGTTCCTTGTCCGATGCCGGGGCTTGCGCATCGCGTGGCCCGATCTGCGGACCCAGCCGCGCCTTCAGCGAGATCGGCTTGCCGCCGAGCATGGCGTTGTAGTAGACCGAGTTCGACAGCACCTTCTTCACGTAGTCGCGCGTCTCGCCGAAGGGGATGTTCTCGGCCCAGGCGGCCGGCTCCATCAACGGCCCGTCGCGCCAGCGCCGCGGCCGGCTCGGCCCGGCGTTGTAGGCTGCGGCGGCCAGCGCCATCGAGCCGCCAAAGTCGTCGAGCACCAGCTTCAGGTAGGCCGTGCCCAGGCGCAGGTTGATGTCGCGGTCGCTGATCATGTCCGGCTTGTAGTCCAGGCCGATCTTCTTTGCCGTCCAGCGCGCCGTGGCCGGCATGATCTGCATCAGGCCGGAGGCGCCGACGCTCGAACGCGCGTCCATGATGAAGCGCGACTCCTGGCGGATCAGGCCATAGACATAGGCCGGGTCGAGCCCGATCTGGCCCGCCTGGGCGACGACTTCCTTGCGGAAGGGCATGGGGAAACGCTGCGCCATGTCGACCTCGGTGCGCGTGCGGTCGCTGGTGTTGATGCAGCGGTCCCAGACCTCGCGGTCGCAGGCCAGTTGTGCCGCGGCGAGGAGCTGGCGGTCGTCAAGGCCGCGCAGCGTGAAGTTCCATTCGCGCACGCCCTCGTTGCGCAGGCCGATGCCGATGAGCAGCAGCGCACGCTCGAAGCCGGGGTTGCGGCGTGCCGCCTCGCGCTCGGCCCGTGTCAGTGGCACCGGTCTGGCGGGAATGGCCACCGTGCCGCCCAGATCCTCGGTGGCCAGCTTGCCGTAGAAGTGCATCTGCCCGGCAATCGACTCCAGCCTCAGCTGCGCCACCTGGCGTTCGGCTTCGCCTTCGGCACCACTCTTGGCCTGTGCTTGCATTGCGCGTGCGCGCCAGTACACCCAGGCCGGGTCCTTCTGTTCGGCCGCGCTCATGTCGTCCACCGCACGCATGACCAGCGCCCAGCGCTCGTCGGCAGGCCCGCTGAAGCGCAACGCGGCACGCACCTGCCAGGCCAGCGTGTCGTCGGACCAGGGCGCCAGGTCGCGCTTGGCTGCAGGCAAATCGCTGCGCAGCGCCCAGGCGCGCTGGTAGTACGTCGAAGCCTCGGGCATCAGCCGCTGCGCGGCATCCTTGCCGGTCGCCGCCCAGGCCAGCGCTGCCAGGTGCTTGGGCAGGGCCGCTTGCCAACGCTCCGCCAGCTGGCTGGCGGCGGCCTGCGGGTCGCTGTCGGCCAGCCGAAGCAGGGCCAGCGTGGCCAGCTCTGCCTCCATGCCGTCGACCCGGCCCGGCTTGCGGCTCAGGTAACGCGCCGGGTTCTCGGTGAGTTCGGCCACTGCCACCGCCGCCGCCGGGCTGACGAATGCTGCCGCGGCACGAGCCGAGCGTGGCCGGTTGAGCTCGATCGCCGAGCGGGCCTTCTGCCAGGCATCGGCTTCAGACAGCTGCCCTGCCGCGAACAAGGTGCTGGCCAGGAGGTTGCAGCCGTCGTCCAGGTCGCGCTGGGCGAACCAGGCACTGCGCGCCGCGTCGCGCACGTCCTGGCCGTTCAGGTGTTGAGTCAACATCGCATAACAACTGACCTCGCGGTCGTCGTTCATGCGAAAGCGTGGGTAGTCGCGGCTGAAGTTGGCCCAGTCGCGCCGCTTGCCCAGCTCGAGCAGCCAGTCGTTGCGCAGCCGGTCCTCGACATAGGTGCCGCTCCAGCGGGCATAGAAGGCTTCCAGCTCGTCGGCCTGGGCCGTGGCCAGCCGGTTGCTGAGCTCCCAGTATTCGACCCACTGCGCCAGCGGATGCTGGCGTGCCGCCACGGTGGCCGCCACCAACTGTGCCTTGTCGTTCTTGCGCAGCGCTTCGCGCGCGTCGAGCACGAACTGGTGCTCTGGCTGCTGTGCGAACGCCGCCAG
The DNA here is from genome assembly GCA_035633375.1 of Rubrivivax sp. Lineage (GTDB taxonomy): Bacteria > Pseudomonadota > Gammaproteobacteria > Burkholderiales > Burkholderiaceae_C > Rubrivivax. The sequence goes on along the minus strand of DASQFA010000240.1, from coordinate 9,128 downwards.
CGAGCCGACCGACATCGACAGTGCAGCCAGCGCCGGCATGCAGCGGCGGGCCAGTCGCAGAGAATTGAATCGAATATTCATGGGTCGTGGGTGGGGCGGCCGTGGTGCGAATCTAGCGCGTTGCCGTTCGGGCATGCGGCATTTTCGCACTCGCGCCTTGCACATGCGGCGCGTCGGGGGCTTCGTTCAGCCCCAGGCGCGTCTGCGCCGCCTGCGCCAGTACCCAATCCTCGAAGGCGTGCAGCGCAGCTTGGCCTTGCTGGCCGGCTTGTCGGCGCGTGTGGCGCGTGGCCTGGCGGGGGCCGCCTTGCGTTTCGACGCCTTGGCGCGCAGGGCTGCGTCGAGTGCCAGGCGCGCCCAGGGCTGCATCGCCATCGGCGACTCCATGGCCTGTGGTGGCACCGTCCAGTAGCTCATGGTGACCGGCTTGCCCTTGCCGGTGTAGGTGAAGGGCTCGCAGACGGCGGCCTCGAAGAGCGGCCGGCTGATGTCGTCCACCTTCAGGTAAAGGCGATCGAAGGCAATCAGCGCCACGAAGAGCCCGTCGATGCGCAGGCCGTGGCCGCCGAACATCGGCCGTGCCGTGGTGTTGCCGTGGGTGGCCAGCAGTTCCAGGCAGTGCTCGATCAGTGCTTTGCTTGTAGCCATGGGTTTGGGCCCGGCGCATGGCAATGCGCTGCAGTCTAGGGTCTGTCGCCGCACAATGCGAGCCTCAGACCGGGGCCATCACCATGAGCGATTCCTTCAAGATGTCATTCGAGCCCACGCGCGACAAGGTCACTTTGCGCAAGCAACTGCAGTCCGAGCGCCTGGCGATGGCCGACCGCCATCAGCGCTCGGTGCATCTGCAAGAGGTGCTCAGGGTATGGCTGGTCAGCCGCAGCGAGAACACCGTCGGCGCGTACTGGCCCATCAAGGGCGAGTTCGACGCACTGCCGGCACTGTTCCGCTGGAGCGAGGCCGAACCCGGCAGACGCATCGGCTTGCCGGTGATCAACCGCGAAACGAAGCAGTTGCGCTTCCACGTCTGGTTCCCGGGTTGCCCGATGGAAGACGATGCCTACGGCATCCCCAAGCCCAAGGACACCGAGGCCTTCGATCCGCAACTGCTGCTCGTGCCCTGCGTCGGCTTCGGCCCGAAGGGGCTGCGCCTGGGCTACGGCGGCGGCTTCTACGACCGCACGCTGGCCGCGCTGCGGCCGCGGCCCTTCACCGTGGGCGTGGGTTTTGCGCACGGCTACGTGCCCTGGCTTGAGGCCCAGCCGCACGACGTGCCGCTGGATGCGATGCTGGTCGAGGACGGCGTCGTTCACCAGCGTCGCTGAGGCCGCACAGCGATTGCCCTGCGCGGCGAAGCGCGCCCGCCGAAGCTGCGGGCCGCTGCGGCCGTGCCGCGTCAGCGCACAGGACCGGCAGCAGGGCCCAGCCCCAGGCGCCGGCACAACTCCAGCGTCAGCGGCGACTGGTTCATGGTGTAGAAGTGGATGCCCGGCGCGCCGCCGTCGATGAGCCGTTCGCACAGCGAGGCGACCACGTCCAGGCCGAAGGCGCGGATCGACGCTGCGTCGTCCATGAAACCTTCCATCTTGAGCTGCACCCAGCGCGGAATCTCGATGCCGTCGCGCGCGGCGAACTGGGCGATGCGCCCGAAATTGTGGAAGGGCATGATGCCCGGCACCACCGGCACCTCGGCGCCCAGCCGGCGTGTGCTGTCGACGAAGTGGAAGTAAGCGTCGGGGTTGAAGAAGAATTGCGTGATCGATGAATCGGCGCCGCACTTCACCTTGTGCACATAGTGCTGCAGGTCGCGCTGGCAGTAGCGTTGCTCCGGGTGGTACTCCGGATAGGCAGCCACCTCGATGTGCCAGTCGGCGCCCTGGGTTTCGCGCACGAAACTGACCAGTTCGTGCGCGTAGCGGAACTCGCCCGCGGTGGCCGTGCCACTGGGCAGATCGCCGCGCAGCGCGACCAGGCGGTGGATCTTCTGCGCGCGATAGGTGTCCAGCGTCTGGGCAATGCCGGTGCGTGTGGAGCCCACGCAGGACAGGTGCGGCGCGGCCTCGAAGCCGGCCTCGGCGATGGCGCGCACGGTGTGCAGCGTCTTGTCGCGGGTGGAGCCGCCCGCGCCGTAGGTGACGCTGAAGAACTCGGGCTGCAGCGCGCCCAGCTGCTGCACCACGTCCTTCAGCTTCTCATCGCCGACCGGTGTGTTGGGCGGAAAGAACTCGAAGCTGATGGGCACTGATTTCATCTTGGGTCTCCGACGCGAAAACGCAGCCCCTCGCAGGCTGCTGGCGTTGACGAGCGGACGCCGCGGATCCGGCTGCGCCAGTCCGCATGCGTCGCCCCCGGGGCGGGGCGCCGAAGGCGCTTCGGGGGGTCAGCCCTGGCCCCGGAGGGTCTGGGCCTTCGCAGGCGGAAAGCCCCGCACTGGCGGGGCCTTTCGTCCGGCTCAGTACCTGTACGTGTCGGGCTTGTACGGCCCCTGCTTGCGCACGCCGATGTAGGCCGCCTGCTCGTCGCTCAGCTCGCTCAGCACCGCGCCCACCTTCTTCAGGTGCAGCCGTGCCACCTTCTCGTCCAGGTGCTTGGGCAGCACGTAGACCTTTCCCGCTTCGTAGAAGTCGCTGTGCGTGAACAGCTCGATCTGCGCAATGGTCTGGTTGGCGAAGCTGGAGCTCATGACGAAGCTCGGGTGCCCGGTGCCACAGCCCAGGTTGACCAGCCGGCCCTTGGCCAGCAGGATGATGCGCTTGCCATCGGGGAAGATCACGTGGTCGACCTGCGGCTTGATCTCGTCCCACTGGCACTTGTCGAGCGCGGAGACATCGATCTCGTTGTCGAAGTGGCCGATGTTGCAGACGATGGCCTGGTCCTTCATGGCCGCCATGTGCGCATAGGTGATGACGTCCCTGTTGCCGGTGGCCGAGACGAAGATGTCGGCCTTGTCGGCGGCGTACTCCATGGTGACGACCTTGTAGCCTTCCATCGCCGCCTGCAGCGCATTGATGGGGTCGATCTCGGTCACCCACACCTGGGCGCTCAGTGCGCGCAGCGCCTGGGCCGAGCCCTTGCCCACGTCGCCGTAGCCGGCGACCAGCGCCACCTTGCCGGCGATCATCACGTCGGTGGCACGCTTGATGGCGTCGACCAGCGATTCTCGGCAGCCGTACAGGTTGTCGAACTTGCTCTTCGTGACGGAATCGTTCACGTTGATGGCGCGGAACATCAGCGTGCCCTTGGCCGACATCTCATTCAGTCGGTGCACGCCGGTGGTGGTCTCTTCGGTCACGCCGACGATCTGCGCGCTCTTGCGCGTGTACCAGGTGGGGTCCAGCGCCAGCTTGGCCTTGATGGCCGCGAACAGGCAGGTTTCTTCTTCGCTGCCCGGATTGGCCAGCACGGAAGCATCCTTCTCGGCACGCTGGCCCAGGTGCATCAGCAGCGTGGCATCGCCGCCGTCGTCGAGGATCATGTTCGGGCCTTCGCCTGCGCTGCCCTTGGCACCGAACTCGAAAATGCGGTGCGTGTAGTCCCAGTAGTCAGCAAGCGTCTCGCCCTTGTACGCGTACACAGGCGTGCCTTCAGCCGCCAGCGCAGCGGCGGCATGGTCCTGGGTGGAAAAGATGTTGCACGAGGCCCAGCGCACCTGCGCGCCCAGCGCCTGCAGCGTTTCCACCAGCACGGCGGTCTGGATGGTCATGTGCAGGCTGCCGGTGACACGCGCGCCTTTGAGCGGCTGGGTCTTGGCGAACTCTTCGCGGATCGCCATCAGACCGGGCATTTCGGTCTCGGCGATGCGGATTTCCTTGCGGCCCCAGGCGGCGAGCGCCATGTCGGCCACGTGGAAGTCGGTGAAATTATGGGGTTTGAGCACAGCGTTCAAGTCAATCTCCGTTGAGGGGTTGGAACCCCCTCGAAACGGGCCTGACGCGTGGCGTTCGGACTGCCACTCACCGCACCGTGTCAAGGGGGTGAGCGCAGTTGAAACCTGTCCGAGCCTGGAACGAATGATGCCGTCTCGCAGCGCTCCTCGGAAGCGGCGATTATATCGATCCGGCGGCCGCGCGCGCAGCCGCGGCTCAAGTGCCGTGTGCGTGCGTGATGTCCTCGCCTTTTTCGTGCACCAGGCTGGCGCGGCCGACGATCAGCGGGTCCATCGGGCCGATGGTATCGAGATCCTTGTTCGCGTAGTTCAGCTGGTGCAGCACGTAACGCATGGCGCTCAGGCGCGCGCGCTTCTTGCAATCCGACTTGATGACGGTCCACGGCGCATCGGCCGTGTCGGTGTGGAAGAACACGCCTTCCTTGGCGCGGGTGTAGTCGTCCCACTTGTCCAGCGAGGCCATGTCGATCGGGCTCAGCTTCCACTGCTTCAGCGGGTGGCTGTGCCGCTCCTTGAAGCGGCGGCGCTGCTCCTGGCGGCTGACGGAGAACCAGAACTTGAAGACATGCACGCCGCTGTGCACCAGGTGGCGCTCGAATTCCGGCGCCTGGCGCATGAATTCGATGTACTCCTCGTTCGTGCAGAAGCCCATCACGCGCTCGACGCCGGCGCGGTTGTACCAGCTGCGGTCGAACATGACGATCTCGCCACGCGTCGGCAGGTGCTGGGCGTAACGCTGGAAGTACCACTGCCCGCGTTCCACCTCGGAGGGCTTTTCCAGCGCCACCACGCGCGCGCCGCGCGGGTTCAGGTGTTCCATGAAACGCTTGATGGTGCCACCCTTGCCGGCCGCGTCGCGGCCTTCGAAGAGGATCAGCACGCGCTGACCGGTGTCCTTGACCCAGGCCTGCAGCTTCAGCAGTTCCACCTGCAGCTTGTACTTCTGCGCCTCGTAGTTCTTGCGCGACATCAGGTTCTGGTAAGGGTAGCCGCCATCGCGCCAGTTGCGCGCCAGCGCCATGTCCGGGTCCTCCTTGCGGCGCGCCGTGCTGTCCTCGCCTTCGAACAGCGCGTGGCGCAGCGCCGCCACGTCGTCGGGCGATGCGCCGGCGACGATGGCCTTGAGCGCGTCGATGGTCGCGCCGGGCTCGGCCTGGGCGGCGCGGCGCACGATGTCGCGCATCGCCGCACCCTGGGCATCCTGCTTGGCCAGCGTGGCCTGGCGCACCACGTGGCGCTCGATGGCACGCGGGCCGAGCCGCGGCGCCGTGTCGCCGGCCGCCATGGGACGCACGCCCTTGGCTGCGCCCGTGCGGCGTTTGGAGGCCACGGCCGCCTTGGCCGGCGCATCCTTGCGAGACGGGGTGGTGGTGTCCTTGGCCATGGGGTTCCTTCGAAGGCAATCAAGCGTGGATCCATGATTATGAAAACGCGCCCCGCAACGTATTTGAGCCACATCAAGGCCCCCTGTGCGCACTGTGCGCCCGGTGCGCTGTGCCAGACTGGGTGCATGAATGCCGACCGGCTGCAACCGCTGCAGAGATTGCCATTGTCTGCGCTGCGTACGGTGCGCGGCGTGCTCACCGACATCGACGATACGCTGACACGCGACGGCGCCATCGAGCCCGCCGCAGTGGCAGCGCTGCACGGCCTGGCACAGGCGCGCATGCCGGTGATTGCCATCACCGGCCGGCCAGCCGGCTGGAGCGAGCCCTTTGCCATGGCCTGGCCGGTGGCCGCCATCGTGGCCGAGAACGGCGCGGTGATGCTGCGTCGCGACGGCGCGGCGCTGCGCCGCGACTTCACCCAGGACGAGCCCACGCGCGCGGCGAATTTCCAGTGTCTGCAGCAATGCGCGCGGGCAGTGCTGGCGGCCGTGCCCAGCGCCCGCTTGGCATGCGACAGCGCCGGCCGGTTGACCGACATCGCCGTCGACCACAGCGAGTTCGCGCATCTCGATGCGGCGCAGATCGATGCGGTGCTGGCCGTCATGCGCAAGCATGGGCTGAACGCCAGCGTCAGCTCGATCCATGTCAACGGCTGGATCGGTGGGCACGACAAGTGGACCGGCGCACGCTGGGCGGTGGAAGCCGCGCTCGGTGTGCCCTTCGACCCCGCGGCCTGGCTGTTCGTCGGCGATTCCACCAACGACCAGCTGCTGTTCGAGCAGGTGCCGCTGTCGGTGGCGGTGGCCAACGTCGCACGCTTCGTGCCGCAGCTGCGCGTGTTGCCGGCCTATGTCACGCCCTCGTCGCGCGGGCGCGGATTTGCCGAAGTGGTGCAGCGCTTGCTGGCCGCGCATCAGTCTGCATGAACCCGCAGCCCGCGCTGCACGTACGGCAGGTGGCAGCGGGGTTGTTGCAGGCTGGGGCGCTGGCCCTGGGTGCGGCGGTGTCGAGACCAGGGCCGCATCGTCGGGGTGTTTTAAGCAGGCCCTTAACACCGTTCGGCTCCTCGAGCGGACGGCCTCGTACGGGCCGGGCCGGGTACCCGCCGCGTGTCACGTGTCACACATGTGCTACATTGACTTTCTTCCCGGCTAGTGAGGGCAGTTTCATGTCCACCACCACGATTCGTTTGCCCGAAGACCTGAAGGCTCGCGTGGCCAGCGCCGCCGAGTTGGCCGGGGTCACGTCCCACGCGTTAATCCTCGAGGCCATTGCCGAAAGGACATCACTGGCCGAAGCCCGCGCTGCGTTCGTCCGCGAAGGGCGCGAGCGCCTGGGCGAGTTCGAGGCCACCGGCATGGCAATCCGCTGGGGCGAGGCTCGCCAGTACCTGCTGGATCGTGCCGCGGGAAAGAAGGCGGCCCGCCCCAAGGCGCGCAAGATCGGCCGCTGAGGCTTTGTGACCCGCATCACGCTCGCAACGCAGGGCCTGCACGATATCGATCGAATCTTCGATTTCCTGATCGAGCACGAGGCGGCGGACGCCGGCGAACGCGTGGCCGACATCGTGGTCGCGCTCGATGTGCTGACGCGCAACCCCATGATCGGCCGTCCGGTGGAAGCGCCCTTTCGAGAGCTTGTGATCGGGCGCGGGCCGGGCGGGTACGTGGCCCTGTATCGATACGCGGCCGACGACGATGCCGTGCATGTCGTCGGTGTTCGAGGCCAACGCGATGCTGGATTTTCAGGTGTCTGACCAACGCTCGGACGCCGCGCGCAGCGCGGCGGCCTTTGTGGCTACGGCACGGCGCTTCGCGCCTTGACTTCGCTGCGCGAAGTCAGCCTGCACCGCAAGGCGAATGGTTCGCTGCGCGAAAGCCGGCCTACAGGCCGGCCGCTGCACGCAGCGCATTCGCCTTGTCCGTTCTCTCCCACGCGAATTCGGGCTCTTCGCGGCCGAAGTGGCCATAGGCCGCGGTCTTTTCGTAGATCGGGCGCAGCAGGTCGAGCATCTGGATGATGCCCTTCGGACGCAGGTCGAAGTGCTGGCCGATCAGCGCGGCCAGCTTGTCGTCGCTCATCACGCCGGTGCCTTCGGTGTAGACGGTGATGTTCATCGGCTTGGCCACGCCGATGGCGTAGGCCACCTGGATCTGGCATTGCCGCGCCAGGCCGGCCGCCACCACGTTCTTGGCCACGTAGCGCGCGGCATAGGCGGCACTGCGGTCGACCTTGCTCGGGTCCTTGCCGCTGAACGCGCCACCGCCGTGCGGGCAGGCGCCGCCGTAGGTGTCGACGATGATCTTGCGCCCGGTCAGGCCGCAATCGCCCTGCGGGCCGCCGATGACAAAGCGCCCAGTCGGATTCACCAGGTAGCGCGTGTTCTTCAGCCAGGCCGAAGGCAGCACCGGCTTGATGATCTCCTCGATCACGGCCTCGATGAAGCTGGCCTTCATCTTCGTCGGCGTCTCGCTCTGGTCGGGTGCGTGCTGGCTGCTCAGCACCACCGTGTCGATGCTGTGCGGCTTGCCGTCGACATAGCGCATCGTCACCTGGCTCTTTGAGTCGGGGCGCAGGAAGGGCAGGCGGCCGTCCTTGCGCAGTTGCGCCTGGCGTTCCACCAGGCGGTGCGCGTAGTGGATCGGCGCGGGCATCAGCTCGGGCGTCTCGTCGCAGGCATAGCCGAACATCAGGCCCTGGTCGCCGGCGCCGGTGTTCAAATGGTCGTCGCTGGCATGGTCCACGCCTTGGGCGATGTCGTTGCTCTGCTTGTCATAGGCCACCAGTACCGCGCAGCCCTTGTAGTCGATGCCGTATTCGGTGTTGTCGTAGCCAATGCGCTTGAGCGTGTCGCGCGCCACCTGGATGTAGTCGACATGCGCGTTGGTGGTGATCTCGCCGGCCAACACCACCAGGCCGGTGTTGCACAGCGTCTCGGCGGCCACACGGCTGCGCGGGTCTTGCTTGAAGATGGCGTCCAGAATGGCGTCTGAAATTTGATCGGACACCTTGTCGGGGTGGCCTTCGGACACGGATTCGGATGTGAAAAGGAAATCGTTCGACACTCTTAAACTCCTAGGCTCGGGTTGCAGGATGCGTTGCCGACAAATGCCTGGAGGAGCGGCGAACGCTTTAGCAGTACTTCTTGGGCTGCATCGCCTGATGCGGCCCGGCAACCCACCGATAGATCGGTAGTCGCAGCGCCCTGCAAGTAGTTCATAACTCGGCGCTGGCCGCATTATACGAAGCATGCTCATCGTCCTGCGCTGGCTGGCCCGACGCCCCTTGCGGTTTTTGCACGCGATCGGCGCATTTCTGGGCTGGGTGGCCTATGCGCTGTCGCCGGGTTACCGGCGGCGCGTGCGCAAGAACGCCGCACGCGCGGGCATCTCGCCGACGCAGCGGCGCCAATCGGTGGCCGAGGCCGGCAAGATGGTGATGGAAAGCCTGCGCCTGTGGTTGCGCCCGCCAATGCAGGCAATCTCGGACCCGGTGCACTGGCAGGGCGAGCAGCTCATCGAGGAAGCGCTCGAGCAGGGCCGCGGCCTGGTGTTCCTGACACCGCACATGGGCAGCTTCGAGGTCACGGCGCAGGCTTATGCGCAGAAGTTCGGTGCGCGCCAGCCCATCACCGTGTTGTTCCGCCCGGCGCGCTATCGCATGCTGCGCGAGCTGCAAGAGAGCGCCCGTGCCCGGCCGGCGCTGGCCACTGCGCCGGCCACGCTGGGCGGCGTGCGCCAGATGATGCGCGCGCTGCGCCGCGGCGAGGCGGTGGGCCTGTTGCCCGACCAGGTGCCGCCGCAAGGCATGGGCGTGTGGGCCGACTTTTTCGGCCGCCCGGCCTACACCATGAC
>DASQFA010000239.1:0-2656 GCA_035633375.1 Rubrivivax sp. | reverse complement strand
CACCGAGGGCGTGGTGGTGGACGGCCAGACCGTGGCTGCCGGCGACTACTCGGGCCCGGCGGGCGCGCGCGCCGTGCTGCGCGACGCGCGGGTGCAGGCCGCCGTGCTCGAGACCGCACGCGGTGGCCTGTTGCGCCGCGGCCTGGCCGTGCGCCGCGCGGACGCCGCCGTGGTTACGAACCTCAGTGCCGACCACTTCGGCGAGTACGGCATCGACACCGTCGACGACCTGGCCGCTGTCAAGCTCGTGGTCGCGCACGCGCTGCCGCCCGGCGCGATGCTCGTGCTGAACGGCGCCGACGAGGTGCTGATGCGCGCGGCCACCCGGCTGCCGCACGCGCGCGCCGCACGAAAGGGTCTTTTTTCGACAGACGGCGAACACCCGCGCCTGGCGGCCCACCGCGCCGCGGGTGGCTCCACCTGCGGCGCACGGGCAGGGCGCCTGGTGCTGCATCACGCCGGCGGCGAGCACGACCTGGGCGAGATCGCCGCGCTGCCGCTCACGCTTGGCGGCGCGGCGCGCCACAACATCGACAACCTCGCGGCCGCGGCGCTGGCGGCGGTGGCGGCGGGTTGGCCGGTCGACGCGATCGGCTCGACCTTGGCCCGCTTCGGTGCCCGGCCGGAAGACAACCCGGGCCGGCTGGAATGCCGTGCCTACCGCGGCGCCACGGTGCTCATCGACTACGCCCACAACCCGGACGGCCTGACCCAGTTGCTCACGGTGGCGCGCGCGCTCGCACCGCACCGGCTCGGGCTCCTGCTGGGCCAGGCCGGCAACCGGGACGACGCGGCCCTGGGCGAACTGGCACGCGTGGCCGCGCGCTTTGCGCCCGACCTCGTGCTGCTGAAGGAACTGCCCGACATGCTGCGTGGTCGCGTGCTCGGCGAAACCAGCGCCGTGTTGCGGCGCGAGCTGCGCGCCGCCGGCGTGCCCGAGCAGAGCCTGCGCAACGAGTCCGGCGAGGAGGCCGCTGCGCTGGCGCTGCTGGCCTGGGCGCAACCCGGCGACCTGATCGTGCTGCCGGTGCACCGCCGGGCGGTGCGCGAAAAACTTGCGATGCGGCTTCAGGGCTGAGGATCGCTGGCGCTGACGCTGAACCGTGCGGCGCTTGCGCTGCGGGGTACCGCCGGGCCGATCTGCTGCCGGCGATGACCCGCCACTTACGCCCGCGGTCTGAACGACAACATCACACTGGCAGCCGAAGCTCGTCGCCGACCGACGAACGGCCGTTGCCGACCCATTTTGAGCACTCGAACTTGGCAGAGCGAGCGTCACCCATTAGCCGTCTCCGTCAATAGGGACGAACACATTTCTGCGACCCGTCCACGCATTCTTTCCTTGCAAAGCCTGTCTTCCAGCCCACTCGAGATCACTGCACACTTGGTTCTCGAACGTTGGTCGCGCCGAAGCGCACCAGTCACCCATCAGGATCAAGACCTTCGCGTCTCGCGGCGCGTCGGCCCCTGGCTGCGTTTGCAGCCCCAGAAAACCCTCTGTTCCCTACCGCGTCCAATAATCGCAGCCGGACTTGCCAGCCGCACAGCTGTGTGGCTTCACCGATCGGTGATCCAACGCCTTGTGGCTCACGGTACGGGCGCAACGAACTCATAGACATGGGTGGGATCGGCGCAGGCGTGCAATCAGCTGTGATGGTTCTGCCAACGCTCGCTCAACACTGCCGGCGCCGTCCCCATTGATCGGCTCAACTCCTGTCGTCTTGGCGTCTCATCCGAAGGCCTTTGCCGCATCGAATGGCGTGCCATCCTTGATCACGTGGTAGCAGGCCCGCACCAGCTTGTGCGCCACCGCCTTGATGGCCACGACGGACAAGCTGCTGGCGCACTTCTTCTGATACCAACGCTTGACGGTTGCGTCGTAACGCACGGCGAAGTGCGCTGCCTCGATGAAGGCCCAGGCCAGGTACTTGTTGCCACATTTGACGTTGCCTTCGCCCTTCTTCTTGCCGTTCGATTCGCGCCGGCTGTCCACCATGCGGGCATAGGAGGCGAAGTTGCCGGGGCCAGCGAAGCGGCCGATGTCGCCGGTCTCCAGCGCAATGGTCAGCCCCAGGATCTCCCCAATGCCGCTGACGGTCTTGAGCCCCTTGAAGTCCTCGCGAAGCTTGACCTTGGCCAAGATGCGGCGCTCAAGCTGGACGACTTGGCCGTCGATGCATTTCATCACCACCAGGTTCGCCTTCAAGGCCTGCTTCTGCTCGTCGAGCAGATCCATGGCGTCGATGCACTTGGCATCCCAGCGCTTGACCTCGTTGCCGCTGGCGCGCGCACCGAGGTTGCGTGCAATCAGGTTTTCAATGCTCAGGATCTGCGTGCTGCGCTGACGCACGAGTTGACTGCGCTTGCGCAGCAGGTCGCGCACGGCGCGTTCCTCCCGGGGGTAGATATACCCCACGGGCAGGATGCCCAGCCGCAACAGGTGGGCCAGGTGACGCGCGTCGCTGAAATCGCCTCCATGCTTGAGCCCGTCGTACTGCTTGACCGCGGCGGTGTTGACCAGATGCACGGTGAAGCCAGCGGCTTGAAGGCCGTCAACCAGCCAGTACCAGTTGAACGTGGACTCCACCGCCACGCCGCGCAACGTGCCTGCGCAGGCGCGTAGCGCAGCCACGATGGCGCCCAGATCGTTGGGCAA
>DASQFA010000238.1:0-1528 GCA_035633375.1 Rubrivivax sp. | reverse complement strand
CACCACCCCAGTGTGTGGAGCAAGGTCAGCTGCCCCGAGCGCCTGTCCGTCACCGGGCCGAAGGCGCTGCACGGCGAGCCGGGTCTGGAACATGGCGCCTACCGCGACGTGGTGCCCTTCGCCCGGCGCATCGTCGAGGCCTTCCCCGAGCGTGTGCTGTGGGGCACCGACTGGCCGCACCCGAACCTCAAGGACCACATGCCCGACGACGGCTTGCTGGTCGATTTCATCCCGCACATCGCCACCACGCCCGAGCTGCAGCGCAGGTTGCTGGTCGACAACCCGATGCGGCTGTACTGGCCCGAGGAAGTGAAAGGCTGAGCCATGCCTCTCGTCAAACCCTACCTCGACGTGCCCGGCACGACCATCTTCGACGCCGAGCAGTCGCGCAAGGGCTACCACCTGAACCAGTTTTGCATGTCGCTGATGAAGGCCGCCAATCGCGCCCGCTTCAAGGCCGACGAACGCGCGTACCTGGACGAGTGGCCGATGAGCGAGGAGCAAAAGCGCGCCGTGCTGGCGCGCGACCTGAACCGCTGCATCGCGCTGGGCGGCAACATCTACTTCCTGGCCAAGATCGGCGCCACCGATGGCAAGAGCTTCCAGCAGATGGCCGGCAGCATGACCGGCATGAGTGAGGAGGAGTACCGCGACATGATGATCAAGGGCGGTCGCTCGGTGGAAGGCAACCGTTTTGTCGGTGAAGACGGCGATGCGCAGGCGCATCGCCAGCCGCAGGGCCAGGCGGGGCGCAAGGCGGCGGGCTGAACATGGCCAGGATCAGCGCCTGTGTCTACACCTCGCACGTGCCGGCCATTGGCGCCGCGATCGACCTCGGCAAGACAGGCGAGCCGTATTGGGTGCCGCTGTTCAAGGGCTACGAGTTTTCCAGGCAGTGGATGAAGGAGAACCTGCCCGACGTCATCTTTCTGGTCTACAACGACCATGCCACAGCCTTCAGCCTGGAGATGATCCCCACTTTCGCGATCGGTTGTGCGCAGCAGTTCCAGCCGGCCGACGAAGGCTACGGCCCACGCCCGGTGCCGACCGTCATCGGTCACCCGGAGCTGGCCGCTCACATCGCGCAAAGCGTGATCCAGGATGACTTCGACCTGACCATCGTCAACAGGATGGACGTCGACCACGGTTTGACGGTCCCGCTGAACCTGCTGTGCGGCTCGCCCGACGCCTGGCCCTGCCCGGTGATCCCCTTCGCCGTCAACGTGCTGCAGTACCCGGTGCCGTCGGGGCGGCGCTGCTTCATGCTCGGCCAGGCCATCCGCCGCGCGATCGAGTCCTACGACGCGCCGTTGAACGTACAGGTCTGGGGCACCGGCGGCATGAGCCATCAGTTGCAGGGCCCGCGCGCGGGGCTGATCAATGCCGAGTGGGACAACCGCTTCCTCGACCGGCTGATCGCCGACCCCGAAGGCCTGTCGAAAATGCCGCACATCGAATACGTGCGCGAGGCCGGCTCCGAGGGCATCGAGCTGGTGATGTGGCTCATTGCGCGTGGCGCAATGTCCGA
>DASQFA010000237.1:0-2938 GCA_035633375.1 Rubrivivax sp. | reverse complement strand
CGGCGCATTCCCGCCCACGTGCACCGCCTCGTCACAGGCACGCACATGGCGCGCATTGGCATCGGCATCGGAGTGCACGGCCACGGTCTGGATGCCCAGGCGGCGTGCGGTGGTGGCCACGCGGATGGCGATCTCGCCGCGGTTGGCAATGAGGATCTTCTTGAACATGGTCACTCCGCGGCGCGATCGCCGTTCGCTTCGCTCACATGGCAATCTGGCTTAGGCATCACGTCGGCTGCGCCGACATGAGCCTTCGCCGCAACCGTCGCTGTGCGCCGCTTGTCGCCGCGATTGGCAATGAGGATTTTCTTGAACATGGTCACTTCGCGGCGCGATCGCCGTTCGCTTCGCTCACACGGCAATCTGGCTTCGGCATCACGGCGGCTGCGTTGGCTTGTCCCACAGCGGCGCGCCGAAGGCCTGGCGCGTGCCCACATGTTGCAGCGCCGGGCGCAGCGCCTTCACCGGCTCGCGCAGCGCCTCGTCTTCGGCGCGGGGCGTAGGCAGTATCCATGGGGGTTGAATGACGGTGCGCGGCTCAATGACGCCAGACGCGCAGGCCGCGCAAGCCCTCGAAGGCATCGAAGTCGCGGTCGTCGTGCAACAGCGCGTAGTCGCGCTCGATGCAGAAGGTGGCCACCAATACGTCGATCGCGCCGCGCACCGTGTGGCCGTGCGTGCGCAGACTGCGGTAGTGTTCGGCCGCGGCAACCGCCAGGGACGGCTCGACCGAGGCTTCGACGTCCAGGCTCTCCATCAGCTGGCGCGCGCTGCGCAGATCGCGCTCGAGGCGAAAGCCGCGCAGCACCTCGTACAGGACCAGGTCGGGCACGACGATCTGTACCTCCCCATGATCGAGCAACTGCGCCAGCGACTCGATCGCCGGTCGTCGCGCACCATTGAAGAAGCCGATCCAGACCGAGGAATCAACGACGAGCATGCGCGCCCCCGGCCTTGCCTTTGGGCGCGACGCGGCGCGGCGCCGGTTCGGCAGCAACCAAAGCGGCGCCCTGTGCCGCGGGCGCGGTCCAATCGACGGCCTCGTCACCCTGCCATTCGAGCTTGCCTCGCCACTTCAGAACCTCGCGATAGGCAGCTTGGCGCGCCAGCAGCTTCAAGCCGGCTTCGACCGCATCCTTCTTGGTCTTGTAGGGGCCGGCCTTCATGGCGTCGGCCATCAAGCCATCGTCGATATCGATATTCGTGCGCATGATGTGTATGCTTAACTTTTAGCCTGCACATCGTACACTACATGCGGAATATGCCAAAACGCGGCGTCGCCGGGATCGGCGCATTCAGCGCAGCCGACAGGCTCAGGGCGAGCACGCGGCGCGTGTCGGCCGGGTCGATGACGCCGTCGTCCCACAGCCGCGCGCTGGCGTAGTACGGGTGCGCCTGCTGCTCGAACTGGTCGAGGATCGGCTGCTTGAAGGCCGCCTCCTGCTCGCTGGACCACTGCCCGCCCTTGCCTTCGATGCCGTCGCGGCGCACCGTGGCCAGCACGCTGGCGGCCTGTTCGCCGCCCATCACGCTGATGCGCGCGTTCGGCCACATCCACAGGAAGCGCGGGCTGTAGGCGCGGCCGCACATGCCGTAGTTGCCGGCGCCGAAACTGCCGCCCAGGATCAGCGTCAGCTTGGGCACCTGCGCGGTGGCTACCGCGGTGACCATCTTCGCGCCGTCCTTGGCGATGCCGGCGCTTTCGTACTTGCGCCCGACCATGAAGCCGGTGATGTTCTGCAGGAACAGCAGCGGGATGCCGCGCTGCGCGCACAGTTCGATGAAGTGCGCGCCCTTCTGCGCCGATTCACCGAACAGGATGCCGTTGTTGGCAATGATGCCCACCGGCATGCCGTGCAGCCGCGCGAAGCCGGTGATCAGCGTCGCGCCGTAGCGCGCCTTGAACTCGTCCAGACGCGAACCATCAACGATGCGCGCAACCACCTCGCGCACGTCGTAGGGCTTGCGCGGGTCGGCGGGGATCACGCCGTACAGCTCGGCCGGGTCGAACAACGGCTCTTCCACCGGCTCGAGGGTCACCGTCTCGGGCTTGCGCCGGTTGAAGCTGGCGACGATGCGCCGCGCGATCAGCAAGGCATGGCGGTCGTCCTCGGCCAGGTGGTCGGCCACGCCCGACAGCCGCGTGTGCACGTCGCCGCCGCCCAGGTCTTCGGCGCTGACGATCTCGCCGATGGCGGCCTTCACCAGCGGCGGCCCGCCCAGGAAGATGGTGCCCTGATTCTTGACGATGATGGTCTCGTCGCTCATTGCCGGCACATAGGCGCCGCCGGCCGTGCACGAGCCCATCACCACCGCCACCTGCGGAATGCCCAAGGCGGACATGTTGGCCTGGTTGTAGAAGATGCGGCCGAAGTGGTCGCGGTCGGGGAACACCTCGTCCTGGCGCGGCAGGAAGGCGCCGCCCGAATCCACCAGATAGATGCACGGCAGGTGGTTCTGCAGCGCGATCTCCTGCGCGCGCAGGTGCTTTTTCACCGTCACCGGATAGTAGGTGCCGCCCTTCACCGTGGCGTCATTGGCCAGGACCATGCACTCGCGGCCCATGACGCGGCCGATGCCGGTGATGATGCCGGCCGAAGGCGCTTCGCCGTCATACATGCCGTGCGCGGCAAGCTGGCCGATCTCCAGGAAGGGCGTGTCCGGGTCGAGCAGGTGCTCGACACGCTCGCGCGGCAGCAGCTTGCCGCGCGCGGCGTGGCGCGCGCGCGAGGCCTCGCCGCCGCCCAGCGCCGCTGCTGCGGTCTGGGTGCGCAGGTCCTCGACCTGCTCGAGCATGCGTTGCGCGTTGGCCTTGAACTCTTCGGAGCGGGGGTTGATCTGCGATCTGATTGCCGGCATGGGGGTCTCGAGTTTCAGCCCAGGCTGTTCACCGAAGCTTCGTGGGCCAACCCGTAGACCAGAGCGTGCACCTCGACCC